>CALNAL010000302.1 GCA_937874445.1 uncultured Acetobacteraceae bacterium
AAGGCCGGGGGCGAGGCGGGCGGTATGGGAGCAGCGGGCGGCGAGGCGGGGGTCGTGGGTGATGAGGAGGAGGGTGGCGTGGTGTTGTTCGCGCAGGGCGAACAGCAGGTCGACGATGGTATCGCCGGTGGGGCGGTCGAGGTTGCCGGTGGGTTCATCGGCGAGGATGAGGCGGGGGCGGGGGGCGACGGCGCGGGCGAGGGCGACGCGCTGTTGTTCGCCGCCGGAGAGCTGGCCGGGCAGGTGGCGCAGGCGGTGGGAGAGGCCGACGGCGGCGAGGGCGGCCTGGGCGCGGGGCAGGGCGTCGGGGAGGCCGGCGAGTTCGAGGGGGACGGCGACGTTTTCCAGCGCGGTCATGGTGGGGATGAGGTGGAAGGCCTGAAAGACGATGCCGATGGCGCGCCGGCGCAGGCGGGCGAGGGCGTCCTCGGAGAGGCGGGTGATTTCGCTGCCGTCGAAGCGGATGGTGCCGGAGGTGGCGCGTTCCAGGCCGGCGAGCAGCATCAGCAGGCTGGTCTTGCCCGAGCCGGAGGGGCCGACCAGGCCGAAGGCGGCGCCAGCGGGGATGTCGAGGTCGAGGCCGCGCAGGATGTTGACCGTGCCGGCGGCGGAGGTCAGGGTCAGGCACAGGTCGCGGACAGAGACCAGCGGCGCCGGCGGGGCTTCGGGGGATTCCATGGGGAAAGGATATGGGTCACGGCGGCGCTTTCTGGAAGCGGGGGCGGCGCTGTGTGGCCTGGTTTTCATGGGAGCGGCGCCGGAGGAGCGTCCGGTGACGCGGCCGATCCGGCTGCTGGTGCTGGGGGATTCGCTCACGGCCGGCTACGGGCTGGCGCAGGCCGACGCCTTCCAGACGCGCCTGCGCCAGGCGCTGGAGGCGGCGGGGCAGCGGGTGGAGCTGGTGGACGGCGCGGTTTCGGGCGACACCACGGCGGGCGGACGGGCGCGGATCGACTGGGTGCTGGGCGAGCCGGCCGATGCGGCGCTGGTGGTGCTGGGCGGCAACGACGGGCTGCGCGGCATCGACCCGCGCGACACCGAGGCCAATCTCGCGGCGATTCTCGACCGTCTGGCGGCGCGGCACATGCCGGTGCTGCTGAGCGGCATGTATGCGCCCCCCAACCTGGGCGCCGACTACGGCCGGCAGTTCCGGGCCGTGTTCGACCGCCTGGGCGCGCGGCCGGGGGTGCTCTATGATCCCTTCTTTCTGGAGGGGGTGGCCGGCGACCCGGCGTTGAACCAGGCGGACGGCATCCATCCCAATCCCGAAGGGGTGCGCCGTATCGTCACCCGGATGTTGCCGCGGATCGTGCAGCTTCTCGGACGGGTCGAGGCGCCGTGACGAGACGGAAGCGGGGACCATGAGACTGTTCGTCGGTCTGGATTTTCCCTGGGAGGTGCGCGAACGGCTCGCCCTGCTGTGCGGCGGCGTGCCGGGTGCGCGGTGGACCCCGCCGGAGAATTTCCATCTCACGCTGCGCTTCATCGGCGAGGTGCCGCCCTCTCGTGCCGAGGAGATCGACGCGGCGCTGCTGGCGCTGCGGGGCAGGGGGTTCGACCTGGTGCTCAAGGGGGTTGGCACCTTCGCCAAGGGCGAGCAGGAGAACACCCTCTGGGTGGGGGTGGAGCGCACCCCCGCGCTGGAGGCGTTGCAGGCCAAGGTGGAAACCGCGCTGCAACGGGCCGGCTGTCCGCCGGAGCGGCGGCGCTTTTTTCCGCACGTCACGCTGGCGCGACTGCGCGACCCGGCGCAGGGCAAGCTGGCGGCGTTCGTGCAAAGTCACAATCTCTTCCGTTCCGCGTCCATCCCGATCCGGCATTTTGCGTTGTTCAGTTCGCGCCTCGGCAAGGAGGCGGCAGTCTATGTTCCGGAGGTTGAGTATGCACTCGACGAGCGTGCGTGATTTGGGGAAGGGTCCGCAGGGGGGCCTGCCCGGCATCGTGGTTCTGACGGGGGCCGGGATCAGCCGCGAATCGGGGCTCGATACGTTCCGCGACGCCGGGGGCATTTGGCAGAAATACAGCATCGAGGACGTCTGCACCCCCGAGGGGTTCGCCCGCGACCCGGTCAAGGTGCAGACCTTCTACAACGAGATGCGCGCCCAGCTTTCCGATGTGGCGCCCAACGCCGCGCATGTCGCGCTGGCCGAGCTGGAGCATGCCTGGGTGGCGCGCGGCGGCGACTTCGTGCTGGTGACGCAGAACATCGACGACCTGCACGAGCGTGCCGGCAGCGAGCGCCTGCTGCACATGCACGGCGAGTTGCTCAGCGCGCGCTGCCTGGTGTGCGAGGCGCGCAGCCGCTGGAGCGGGCCGATCACCCCGCAGAGCCGCTGTCCGGTGTGCGGCGTGGAGGGGCGGCTGCGGCCGGATATCGTGTGGTTCGGAGAGATCCCGCTCTACATGGACGAGATTACCGAGGCGCTGCGCCGGCGGTGCGGCCTGTTCATCGCCATCGGCACCTCGGGGAAGGTGTGGCCGGCGGCGGGGTTCATCTCCGAGGTGCGCGGGCGGGCGCGCACGGTGGAACTCAACCTTGAGCGCTCCGACGGTGCCTCGCTGTTCGACGAGGAGCACAACGGGGCGGCGACGCAGGTGGTCCCGGCCTTCGTGGCGGACCTGCTGGCCGGCCTCGGCTGAAGGTCCCGCGGGCAGGCAAGGCAAGGAAGGTGTTCTCCTTTCGGGAAAGGAGAACCAGGAAAGCTTCATTCATTTAGGCTCCGCGCCTGTGTCATGCGCGGAGCCTAAATGGGGAAAAGTCCTTTTTGCTTCTTTTTCCTTCAGGAAAAAGAAGGACTTCCCTTCCTTCCCTTCCCGGGGCGGAACGCGCCCGTGGGCCTTACGTGCCGGGATGCGTGCCGAGCAGCGCCCGGTTCGGGGCGGTCAGGTTGTCGGGGTGGAGGATCACCTCGAGCTGCTCGCGGGTGAGCAGGCCCTTCTCCTGGACGAGGTCATAGACGCTGCGTCCGCTTTTCAGCGCCTCGCCGGCCAGGGCGGTGGCCTGGGTGTAGCCGATGATCGGGTTGAGCGCGGTGACGAGGCCGATCGAGTTTTCCACCATCTGGCGCAGACGGTCGGCATTGGCGGTAATGCCCTCGATGCAGCGTTCCTTCAGGGTCAGGCAGGCCGTGCGCAGATGGGTCAGGCTCCTGAACAGCGAGAGGGCGATGATCGGCTCGAAGGCGTTCAGCTGGAGCTGGCCGGCCTCGGCGGCGAAGGCAATCGTCGCGTCGTTGCCGATCACCTCGAAGGCGACCTGGTTGACCACCTCGGGGATCACCGGATTGACCTTGCCGGGCATGATGGAGGAGCCGGCCTGGCGCGGCGGCAAGTTGATCTCGTTCAGCCCGGCGCGCGGTCCGGAGGAGAGCAGGCGCAGATCGTTGCAGGTCTTCGACAGCTTGACCGCGACCCGCTTGAGCACGCCGGAGAGCTGGACGAAGGCGCCGCAATCCTGGGTCGCCTCGACCAGGTTGCCGGCGGTGACGAGAGGGATGCCGGTCAGGGCCGCGAGCTGGGCGCAGACGGCGGCGGCATAGTCGGGGTGGGCGTTGATGCCGGTGCCGATCGCGGTCGCCCCGAGATTGATCTCGCAGATCAGGCTTGAGGATTCGCGCAGGCGCTGCTCGTCCTCGCCGAGCATCACGGCGTAGGTGGAGAACTCCTGGCCGAGCGTCATCGGCACGGCGTCCTGCAGCTGGGTGCGCCCCATTTTCAGGACGTGGGCGAAACTTTTCGCCTTGGCCTCGAACGCCCCGCGCAGCTCGGCCATCGCGCCCACCAGCCGATCGATCAGCACATGCAGCGCGAGCTTGATGGCCGTCGGATAGACGTCGTTGGTGCTCTGGCTGAGGTTGACGTGTTCGTTGGGGTGGAGGAACTGATAGTCGCCCCTGTGATGGCCGAGCAGCTCGAGGGCGCGGTTGGCGATCACCTCGTTGGCGTTCATGTTGGTCGAGGTGCCGGCGCCTCCCTGGATCACGTCGACCACGAACTGCCCGGCGAGCGCTCCGCCGGCGATCTCCTCGCCCGCGGCGAAAATGGCCTCGGCGCGCGTGCGGTCGAGCAGGCCGAGCGAGAGATTGGCCCGCGCCGCCGCCTGCTTGACCCGGGCCAGCGCGGTGAGCAGTTCGGGATAGGTCGAGATGGGCGTCCCCGTGATCGGGAAATTCTCCACCGCGCGCAGCGTGTGGATGCCCCAGTAGACATCGTCGGGGACCTCGCGTTCTCCCAGCAGGTCATGCTCGATGCGACTCATGCAGCTTCTCCCATTTCCTCGAACGCCAGCACGCACCAGTAGCCGGCGCCGAGAGTAAGGACGTCGTCGTTGAAATCATAGAGCGGGGTATGGACATTGTGGGGGTGCCCCTCGCTCGCCACGCCGTTGCCGAGAAAGACGAAGGCTCCGGGCCGGGCCTGCAGCATGAAGGAGAAATCCTCGCTGCCGGTCACGGGCTCGATGGTGGTATCGACGCGCGCCTCGCCGAACAGCCGGCGCGCGGCGCGGGCGGCGATTTCGCTTTCGGCCGCATGGTTGACCAGGGGCGGGTAGCGGCGGAGGTAGTCGAGTTCGGCGGTGCAGCCGCTCGCCGCGGCCAGCCCCGAGGCGACCTCTCCGAGGCGCCGCTCCAGCAGGTCGCGCACCTCGGGCGAGAAGCAGCGGGCGGTCCCGCGCACCACCGCCTCGCCGGGGATGACGTTGGGCGCGCCGGGGCTGCCGGCAAGGACATGGCCGATGCTGAGCACGGCGGGGTCGAGGGCGCGTACGTTACGCCCGACGATCGTCTGCACCGCGCCGACGAACTGCCCGAGCGGGATGGTGCAGTCGGTGGCGAGATGCGCCCCGGCGCCGCCATGCCCGCCGGTGCCGCGGAAGGTGACGGTCCAGGTATCGGAGGAGGCCATGAAGGCCCCGGGACGGGTGACGAGATGCCCGGCGGCGAACCCGGGCATGTTGTGCATGCCATAGACCGCATCGACGGGAAACTTCTCGAACAGCCCGTCCTCGATCATCACCCGCGCGCCGCCGAGCCCCTCCTCGGCGGGCTGGAAGATGAAGCGCACCGTGCCGGCGAAGTCGCGGTGGGCGGCGAGGAAGCGTGCCGCGCCGAGCAGCATGGCGGTATGGCCGTCATGGCCGCAGGCATGCATCGCCCCGGGCACCGTCGAGCGCCAGGCGCAGGGACCGGCCTCGGCGATCGGCAGCGCATCCATGTCGGCACGCAGCCCGATCCGCCGCCCCTCGCCGCGCGTTCCGGTCAGGGTGCCGACCACGCCGGTCCCGCCGAGGCCGCGGTGGACCGCGATCCCCCATGTCTCCAGCAGCCGCGCCACCAGATCGGAGGTGCGGGTCTCCTTGAAGCCGAGTTCGGGATGGGCATGGATATCGTGACGCAAGGCGATCAGATCGCTCTCGTAACCGGCAACGGTCTCGCAGATGAAGCCGATATCGTAGGACATGTGCAGGATCTCCAGGCGTTCAGAAGCGCGGCGTGATGCCGGGGC
Organism: uncultured Acetobacteraceae bacterium; assembly: GCA_937874445.1. Classification (GTDB taxonomy): domain Bacteria; phylum Pseudomonadota; class Alphaproteobacteria; order Acetobacterales; family Acetobacteraceae; genus Rhodovastum. The sequence goes on from CALNAL010000302.1 coordinate 5,506, forward strand.
CGATCGGCAGGTTGAAGGCGTAGAACACGAAATAGAGCACCGGCCAGGCCATCATGAAGCTCACGACGTAGGGCACCATGATGGACAGGAACTGCCCGTAGGTCAGGTCGGGGACGTATTCCTGCCCGGTCTTCACCGCGGCCGGCACGAAGGGATTGATCGGCGAGATCGGGATGAAGCTGCACAGCCCGACCCGCATGGCGAGCTGGGTGAAGGCGGGCTGGTAGCCGAGCAGCATGAACATCGGCACGAAGAGCGGGGCGAGCAGCGCCCAGGCGGCCGAGGAGGAGGGAATGACGATGACGACCAGCGCGCCGATCGCCATCAGCATGAACTGCGCCCCCGCCCCGGTCAGGCCGACGTCGATCAGCAGATGCGCGCCGGCGGTGGCGGCGACCACGCCGATGTTGCTCCACACCAGGGCGGCGGTAAAATTGGCGATCAGGAACATCAGCACGATGAACCCGCCGAGTTCGCGCACCGTCTGGCCGATCAGCGCCCCGACATCCTTGGGGCGGCGGATGGTGCCCATCATCGCCCCGTAGGTGGTGCCGGCGATGACGAAGATGCAGAACAGCAGCGGGGCGATGCCCTTGAGGAAGGGCGAGCCGATCACGGCATCCGTCTTGGGGTCGCGCAGGATGCCGTGCGGCAGCGCGACCGCGGCGGCGATCAGCACCACCAGCACCAGGACGACGAGCCCGGTCACCCGCAGCGCGCGGCGTTCACGCGGCGTGCCTTCCGCGACCTCCTTGGTCGTGCTGCCCCGATAGAGGCCCAGACGCGGCTCGACGACCCGCTCGGTGATCAGCACGGCGAGGCTCGCCAGCACGAACACCGAGCAGACCATGAAGTACCAGTTGTCCACCGGGCTGACCGAGATGTCCGGATTGGCGATGCGCGCGGCCGAGGTGCTGAGCCCGGCCATCACCACGTCGAGTCCGACGATGATGAAATTGGCCGAGTATCCCCCGCCCACCGCGGCCATGGCGACGCACAGCCCGGCCAGCGGATGGCGCCCCATGGCGCGGAACACCATCGCCCCGATCGCCGGCATGATCAGCAGTGCGACATCGGAGGCGACGTGGCTGAAGAAGCAGATGAACACCAGCGCCAGGGTCACGCACCACCGCGGGATGCCGAGCACGAGATGGTGGATGGTGGTCTCGAGCAGCCCGGTCCGCTGGGCGACGCCGACGCCCATCGCCAGCACGAGGATCAGGCCGAAGGGCGGAAATTCCGTGAAATTGCCCATGACGCTGACGAGGAACCAGCGCAGCGCCTCGGCGCTGAGCAGGCTCTTCACCGCGATCGTCTTGTGGGTGGCCGGGCTTTCGACCGCCGCGCCGGCCAGCGACAGCACCACCGAGAGCACGATCAGCCCGCCGATGATCCAGAGGAACAGGGTGAAGCTGTCGGGAATGCGGTTGCCGAAGCGCTCGACGGCCTGGAGCACGCGCTCCAGCAGGGCGGAGCGCTTGCGGGCGTTGGAAGAGCGCATGTTTCCTCCGGAAACTCATTGCGATGACGAATCCGGAAGGGAAGGGTAGTGCGCGGGAATATAAAGCATAAGAGAATTGTCGGACGTATGATTTAACCGCCCGGTTAAATATTCAGAACCCCGCTGCGCTCCTCCTCGACGATGCGCCGAAACAGCGTGGCGGCCGGCGAAACCGGCAGTTTTTTCGACCACACCAGCCCGATCGGCTTGAGCGCCAGTCCCAGCTCCAGGTTGAACACGCGGAACGCCACCTCGCCGCCCCAGCTTTTCACCAGCGAGGTGGGCAGCAGCGCCGAGAACCGCATCTCCTTCATCAGCCAGAACATCAGATGCACCGATTTGGCCTCGACCAGCCGGGCGGGCAAGGCGAGGTTGCGTGCGGCCAGAAACGCCGCGAAGATGTTGCGCACCGGGGTTCCGGCTGGCGGCAGGCACCACAATTCGCCCAGCACCTGCTCCCAGGCGGTAATGCTCTCCACCGCGATCGTCGGGTCGGTGGTCACCGGCAGATAGCGGTCGTCGGAAAGCGGGATGCCGCAGAGATCGCTGTCGAGCATCTCGGGGATCAGCCGCCCGATCACCAGATCCAGCTTGCCCCGGCGCAGCTGGGCGAGCAGATCGGCCAGCACGCCGTCGATCAGCTCGACCCGCGAGCGCGGACAGATGGCCTTGAAGCGGCCGACCGCGCGCGCGATCTGCCGTCCGTTGCTGACCGCCTGCACGCCGAGCGCGAGCGTGCCGACCTCGCCGGTCTGCATCATCCCGATCTCGTGTCCCAGCACGGAGAATTCGCGCGAGATCACCTGGGCGGCGGACACGACCAGCCGCCCGGCATCGGTGAGCTGGACAGTCCGCCCGACCCGCTCGAGCAGGTCCATCCCCACCAGCGTCTCGAGTTCGCCCACCGTCTTGGAAACCGCTGCCGGCGAGATGCCGAGCGTCAGCGCCGCCGCGGAAATGCCCTTGTGGGCGTCCACCGCGGCGATCACCCGCAAGTGACGCAGCTTGATCCTGTCGTCGTAGAACCGCCCCGCGCCGGGCAGGGAAATCTCCATGCGGCGCCTCCTTGCCGGCTCTTGGTCTTGAGGAAGACTAGGGCAAGAACCGGCAAGACTTCTACGGCGCCCCGCGCCGCCCGTCGATGCGCAAGCTCGGGAAGGCCCTCACGCCGCCCGCGCCCACACGGCGGTATCGTGGAACACCGCCCCCCCGTCGGGCGGTCCGGGCTCGTCGCTGGTCAGCGCGTTGATGCCGATGCCCTCCTCCCAGTCGGCCGAGGGCCAGATCCCTTCCACCACCAGCACCCCGCGCTGCACCCCCCCGAAGAGGCGGGCCGGCGCCACCACGGTTCCGCGCGCGTTGCCCAGCCGCAGCCGCGTCCCCTCGGCCACGCCCAGGGAGGCGGCATCCGCGGGGTGGATCATCACCCGCGGCCCGCCCTCGCGCTGCCGCCCCGCCGGGTTCTCGGTAAAGCTGGTGTTGAGGAACTGCCGTGCCGGCGGCGCCACCAGCCGGAAGGGCGTCTCCGGAGTCGCCGCCTCGATCGCGTCGAACTGGTCGGGCAGTTTCGGCAAGGCCGCCCCCGCCGCCCCCAGCGCCGCCCAGTCGGGCGCGAAACGGAACCGCCCGTCGGCGTGCCCGAACCCCTCGAGAAAATGGCTCGCGGCGAACCCCGGCTGGGCGTCGATCCCCCCGCGCGCCAGCACGCTCGCGGCATCCGGCCACCCCGAGGCGGCCAGCGTCGCCTCGATCAGCTCCCACGCCGTCATCGCGAAGCCGCGGTGGCGCGCCCCCAGCCTCCGCGCGAGAGCGCAGATCACCTCGTGGTTGGAGCGGCATTCCCCGGGCGGCTCCACCAGCTTCGGGCCGATCTGGATGTGGGCATGCCCGCCGGCCTGGTAGAGGTCGTCGTGCTCGAGAAACATCGTCGCCGGCAGCACCACGTCGGCCCATTTCGCCGTCTCGGTGAGGAACTGCTCGTGCACCGCGACGAACAGGTCCTCGCGCGCGAACCCGCGGCGCACCCTGTTGGAGTTGGGCGCCACCTCGAGCGGATTGGTGTTCTGGATCAGCATCGCCGCCACGGGCGGGCCATCGCCGAGGGCCGCGCGCTCGCCGGTCAGCACCGCGCCGATGCGGCTCATGTCGAGTTCGCGCACCCGGGCGTCGCGCAGGTCGAGCCCCTCGATGAGGGTCTTGTCCCAGTGGTAGATGTCGCCGTTGTTCCAGAACGCCCCGCCCCCGCGCTGGCGCCACTTGCCCGTCACCGAGGGCAGGCAGGAGACGGCATGCAGCGCCACCGCCCCGTTGCGCGAGCGCGAGAACCCGTAGCCCACGCGGATGAAGGCGCGTTCGGTGCCCAGATACAGCCGCGCGAAATCCTCGATCTCCGCCACCGCCAGCCCGGTGATCCCCGCCGCCCATTCCGGCCCGCGCGTCGCCAGATGCGCCTCCAGCCCCGGGGGAAAATCGGTGTAGCGGGCCATGTAGTCGCGGTCGGCGAACCCGTCGCGGAAGGCGATCGCCATCACCGCGCAGGCCAGCGCCGCGTCGGTCCCCGGCCGCAGCGCGAGGTGGAGGTCGGCGGCCTCGGCGCTGCCGGTGCGATAGGGGTCGATCACCACCAGCTTCGCCCCGCGCGCCTTCCGCGCCCGCGCGACGTGGGTCATCACATTGACCTGGGTGGCCACCGGATTGCCGCCCCACATCACCACCCTGTCTCTTATACACATCTGACGCTGCCGACGAAGGCTTAGG
>CALNAL010000303.1 GCA_937874445.1 uncultured Acetobacteraceae bacterium
GCCGGTGGCGGAGAGCATCGCCTATGGCTGGCGCCTGCGCGGGCATGCCCAGCGGCCCCCATCATGGCGGCGAGGATGTTGTTGAAATCATGCGCCACCCCGGCGGCCAGGCGCCCGGCCAGGGCCAGCCGCTCGGCTTGGCGCGCCTCGGAGGGGAGGGTCATGGCCGCCCCTCCGCCAGCCGCCGCTGGGCATGCCCGCGCAGGCGCCAGACATAGGCGATGATCTCCGCCACCGCCTTGAAGTGCTCGGCGGGAATTTCCGCGTCGAGTTCCAGCTTGTAGAGCGCACGGGCGAGAGGGGGATTGGCGACGATCGGCACGTTGTGTTCCTCTGCCTCGGCACGGATGCGCGCGGCCACCGCATCCACGCCCTTGGCCACCAGCTTCGGCGCCCCCCCGATTCCGCGCTCATAGGCCAGGGCCACGGCATAATGGGTCGGGTTGACCACCACCACCGTGGCCTTCTTCACGGCGGCCATCATTCTCCGCCGGGAACGCTGCATCCGCAACTGCCGCAGGCGGCCCTTGATCTGCGGGTCCCCCTCGCTCTCGCGCATTTCCTGGCGCAGGTCCTCGCGGCTCATGCGCAGGTCGCGCAGGTGCTTGAAGCGCGCCCGCAGGATGTCGGCGCCGGCCACCACCGCCTGCACCCCGGCCGCGGCCACCAGCATCTCCACCATCAGCGCGGCCACGCGCGTCGCCTGGCCCGCCGGCGGCCATGCCATGCCCGCCTGCAGGGCCGGCAGCGCGCCCGTCATCACCATCACCAGCACGCCGCCCGCCGCCAGCGCCTTCACCACCCCCTTGGCGGTCTCCAGCAGCGTTGCCGTGCCGAACACGCGCTTGAAGCCGGCCAGCGGGCTGAGCCGCATGAGGTCGGGCTGCAACGCCTTGGGGTTGAGCAGGAATCCCGTCTGCAACAGCACCGCCGCCGCTCCGGCCAGCAGCGCCGCCAGCGCGAAGGGAGCCGCCGCCTTCACCCCCGCGAGGGCCACCAGGCGCAGGGTCGCCAGCGGATCGAGTTCCCAGGAGCGCTCCATCACCATGGCCAGCTGCTCGGCCAGGTCGCGCGCCAGGGAGGGCGCGGTCGTCGCCACCACCAGCGCCGCCGCGGCCAGCGTGGCGAATCCGCCCGCCTCGCGCGAGAGCGGGACCTGGCCCTCCTCGCGCGCCTTCTGCAGCCGGCGCGGGGTTGCCGCTTCCGTGCGGTCGTCGGCGTCCTGCCCGGGCCCGGCCATCCGCTACACCCCGGGCAACAGCAGGAAGGCCGCCCGCGTGCCGTCCAGCCAGACCTCGATCATGCCCCCCACCACCAGTGCCAACAGCAGGAGGCCGGCGAGGATCTGCCCCGGCATGGCCGCGGCGAACACCTGCAGGTTGGGCACCAGGCGGGCCAGCAGCCCCAGGGCCGTCTGCCACAACAGGCCGCCGATGATGAACGGTGCCGCCAGCTGCAACGCCAGGGAGAAGGACGCGCCGAGCGCCGCCACCACCGTGGCGGCCGTATCCGCGGGCGGCAGGAAGGTGCCGGGCGCGATCAGCCGGTACGATCCGACCAGCGCCGAAAGCGGCATGGCGTACAGCCCCGTCGCCAGGATCGCCACCGGCGCGGCCAGCGAAAACAGCCGCGAGACCGCGGTGGACTGCGCCCCCAGCTCGGGATCGGGCTGGAGCACGCTGGCCAGGCCCATCTGGACGGCGACGAACTGCGCCCCCATGCCCAGCGCCAGCGCCACCAGCCGCGCCAGCCAGCCCATCCACAGCCCGGTGATGACCTCCGCCACCACCATCGCCGCGACCCGTATCTCCGCGACCGGCAGGGGCGGCAGCAGCGGGTAGAGCGGGCCGAACAGCAGCGCCGTCAGCACCATGGCGAAGGCCGCCCGCACCGATGCGGGCAGCTCCGCCTCGCCGATGCCGGGAGCCAGCATGCAGATCCCGCCGATGCGACAAATCAGCAGGATCGCCCCGAAGGCGTCACGCGGCAGCTCGGCGAGCAGGCCCTCCATCGGCCGCCCTTCCTAGAGCGCGATGACGATTGGCGGACTCGCCAAAAGTCTGAATCGCGCGAGGAAACCAAGAGCTGGAGCGGGGCGCGGGAGCGCAGGCGAACGCATCGCGCTCTAACCGCCCGCCGCGATGATACGGTCGAACAACACATGCGTGAAATCGGCGAGCTGGCTCATCATGTAGCCGCCGGTGAACAGCAGCACCGCGCCGATCGCCACCACCTTGGGGACGAAGGCGAGAGTCGTCTCGTTGATCTGGGTGACGGCCTGGAGCAGCGAGACCAGCAGCCCCACCACCAGCGCCACCGTCAAGGGCGGCCCGCCCAGCTTGAGGATCAGCAGCAGCGCCTCGCGCAGCAGTCCGCCCACATCCACGTCGGCCATTCCGCCCTCCTGGCGGCGCGCGCGACCGGAGCCCGGAACGGTCCGGACTCAGATCGACATGCGCATGATCTCCTGATAGGCCGCCACCACCCGGTCACGCAGGGTGGCGGTGGTCTGCAACGCAAGCTCTGCCTTGGAAACGGCCGCCACCACATCGGTGATGTTGCCCTGGCCGCTGATGGCCGCGGCGGCCTGGGTATCGGCCGTGTGGCCGCTCGCCACCACGCCCTCCAGCGCGTGCCCCAGCACACTGCTGAAATCGGGCGCCCCCGTGCCCTGGGAGGGCGTGACGGTCAGCGAGCCCGAGGAATTGACGCTCTGATAGGCCTGTGCGGCGGCGGCCGGGGTGGCGGCGATGGGAGGAAGCGCCATGACGCACCTACTTCAGCATGGAGAGGGCACGCGTGATCATGCCGCGCGCCACCTGCATCACCGAAAGATTGGCGCTGTAGGAACGCTCGGCGGCCCGCATGTCCATCAGCTCGACGAACGGATTGACGTTGGGAGTACGCACATATCCCTCGGCATCGGCGGCGGGATGGGAGGGGTCGTATTTGCGGGGGAATTCGGTCTTGTCCACGCCGACCTTGTCCACCTTGACGAGGGGGGTGTCGGTGGCCCGGTCGAGTTCGGTGGTGAAGGTGACGGTCTTGCGCCGGTAGGGATCGGTGTGCGGGTCGGAGCCGGTGGTGTCCTGGTTGGCGAGGTTCTCGGCGATCACCCGCAGGCGGACGGTCTGCGCCTCCATGCCGCGGGCGGAAATCTCCAGTGCCTTGCTCATCTCCATGGCATGCTCCCCCAGTGATCCTGTCCCAGTCGATCCTGTCCCAGTCGATCCTGTCCCAGTCGATCCCGTCCCGGTCGGTCCTGTCCCAGCGGCCCTGCTCCTAGCGGCCCAGGGCGGTACGGAAAAGACCGAGGTATTTGCTGTACAGATCGGTGACGAGGGTCTGCGCCGTCTCGGTATCGGCGAGCTTGGCCAGTTCCGCGTCGAGCTTCACGGTATTGCCGTCGGGCGCGCGCTCGCCGCCCTCCTCGCGGGCACCGGCGGTCGCGGTGGAGGTGCCGGTGAGATGCATCGGGTTGGTGCGCTCCGGCGTGACCGAGGCCGTCTGCAGCGCCTGGGCGAAAGGCAGCAGATCGCGTCCCTTCCAGCCTGGGGTATCGACATTGGCGATATTCTCGGCCAGCAGCGACGCGCGCTTGTCGAGATACTTCAGGCGCTGATCGGCGAGACTGAACAGATCGGTACGTGTTGCATCCACCACGGTCTGCGACCTCCGCTTCTGCACGCCTGTTTCCTGCCCGGCCCCATGCCAAGCACGTCTCGGCACTTTCTGCCTAAACTCCGAATCAATCCTTAATCGCGCCGTGCGCATGGAAGTTTCCGGTCACGCAAAAACGGGCCTGGAGAAACTTTTTCTCAATCTTCTCGCGTTGCAATCCCCCCCACGATGGAAAGCACCC
>CALNAL010000304.1 GCA_937874445.1 uncultured Acetobacteraceae bacterium
ATGTGTATAAGAGACAGGGATTCGAACCCATGACATCCAAGACCACAACCTGGCGCTCTGCCAACTGAGCTACGCCCGCCATGCCCCGTGGTGCGCGCGATTTAGGCGAACCCGGCCCGCACGTCAACGCCCAGACGCATCAATGCCCCGGAGCGTCAGCCGCGGCCGAAGCGCCGGGCGAGGCGGGCGCAGGCCTCGTCGAGCACCTCGGGGCGTTTGCAGAAGGCAAAACGCGCATAATGTCGGGGCGCTTCGCCTTCATAGAAGGCACTGACGGGGATGGCGGTGACGCCGGCCTCGGCGGTCATGACACGGCAGAAGGCCACGTCGTCGCCGGTGAAGCCGAGGGGGCGGAAGTCGGCGTCGAGGAAGTAGGAGCCGTGGCAGGGCAGCACGGCGAAGCCGGCGCGGGCGAGGCCGGCGGCCAGGCGGTCCCGTCCGGCCTGCATCTTGGCGGCCAGCCCGGCGTAGTAGGAATCGGGCATCATCAGCCCCTGGGCCACCGCGCGCTGGAGGTTCTGGGGGGTGGCGAAGAGGAGATTCTGGTGGGCCTTCATCACCGCTGCGGCGAGAGGGGCCGCCGCGGTGACGTAGCCGACCTTCCAGCCGGTCAGCGAGAAGGTCTTGCCGGCGCTGCTGATGCGGATGCAGCGCTCGCGCATGCCCGGGCGGGTGATCAGGGGCACGTGGCGGTGGTTGTCGTAGGTGAGGTACTCGTAGACCTCGTCGCAGATCGCATAGGCGTCGTGGCGGACCAGCAGGCCGGCGATGAAGTCCAGCTCCTCGGCGGTGAACACCTTGCCGGTGGGATTCATCGGCGTGTTGATCAGCAGCGCCTTGGTGCGCGGCGAGAAGGCGGCGGCCAGGGCCTCGCGGGGGATGTCCCAGCCGGGCGGCTCCAGGCGGACCAGGCGCGGGACGGCGCCGAGCAGGCGGATCACCGGCAGGTAGGTGTCGTAGAGCGGCTCGAAGAGCACCACCTCGTCGCCCGGGTCGAGCAGCCCGGCCAGCGCGCAGCCGAGCGCCTCGGTGCCGCCCGATGTGACCACCACCTCGGAGTCGGGATCGACCTTGAGGCCGTAGAAGCGCTGGTTGACGGCGGCCACCGCCTGGCGAAGCTCGGGCAGGCCGGCGAGGGGGGCGTACTGGTTGCGTCCGTCGAGCAGGGCCTCGGCGGCGGCGCGCACCACCTCGGCGGGGCCCTCGGTGTCGGGAAAGCCCTGGCCGAGATTGATGGCGTGGTGCTCGGCGGCCAGCGCCGACATCACCGTGAAGATGGTGGTCTGCTGGGCGGCCAGCAGGGTGTTGGTGGGCTTCACCGCGGGGCGGTCTCCCCGGCCAGGGAGGACGGGAGCGGCGGTCCGGCCGGAAGGCTCGCGCGCTCGGCAAAAGTGGTTAGTATGAAAACGCGCGGGGCAGAAGTAATTAATGCAGAAAGTCGCGCATGCCTTTGTGTAATGGGGCGTGCCGTCCGATAGTGCCGGAATGCCGCGAAATGGGGCAGGCCGCGCCCGGAAAGCAGGCGTCTCCCCGGCGCAAGGACGCGGCAAAATGAGTGGCGTCCTTGCATTGCCCGGTGGCATGCTTCGTGCAAACCTTACGTACCGCTTTCCTTGCCGGGAGGGCGGTCGTGGGGTGCCTCGGCATATGCCGGGGCGGCGAACTGCCGCTCACGGGACACCAAGGAGGGGGCTGGTCACACCCGGCCCGACGGAAATGAAAAAGATCGAGGCCATCATCAAGCCGTTCAAGCTTGACGAAGTGAAGGAGGCATTGCACGAGGTCGGGCTGCAGGGCATCACCGTGATCGAAGCCAAGGGCTTCGGGCGCCAGAAGGGGCACACCGAACTCTATCGTGGCGCCGAATACGTGGTGGATTTCCTGCCCAAGGTGAAGATCGAGGTTGTCTGCGATGACGACCTGGTGGAGCGCGCAGTGGAGGCGATCATCGCCGCTGCCCGTACCGGGCGGATCGGCGACGGCAAGATTTTCATCAGCAGCGTCGAGGAAGTGATTCGCATCCGGACCGGAGAACGTGGCGCGGATGCGGTTTGAGGTCCTTCCGGCACGGTTCCGCCGGTGAGGAAATAGGCTTTCGGTCCCGCGTGCGGCGTCGTATTGCGGGACCGCCAGGGGAGGCCGCGTTGGGTGGCTTCCACACCCGCCGGAGCACGGCGGCTGGACCAGGATGAGGGTTTAAGCATGGCGAAAAAGGTTGCCGGCACGGCCGATGCCGGTGTGACCAAGGTGATGGAGTTGCTCAAGGAGAACTCCGTCGAATACGTGGATCTCCGCTTCACCGACCCCCGTGGCAAGTGGCAGCATACCGCCCAGCACATCTCCACCATCGACGAGGATACCTTCCGCGACGGCATCATGTTCGATGGCTCCTCGATCGCCGGCTGGAAGGCGATCAATGAGTCCGACATGATCCTGATGCCGGATGCCGCCAGCGCGGTGATGGACCCCTTCGCCGCCAAGCCCTCGCTGATCCTGTTCTGCGACGTCATCGAGCCCTCCACCGGCCTGCCCTACGCCCGTGACCCGCGCGGCACCGCCAAGAAGGCCGAGGCCTATCTGAAGGCCAGCGGCGTCGGCGATACCGCCGTGTTCGGACCCGAGGCCGAGTTCTTCATCTTCGACTCGGTGAAGTTCGGCGTCGGCCCCAACTATTCCACCTACAAGCTCGACAGCATCGAGGGCCCCGACGCCAGCCTGAAGGACTATCCCGAAGGCAACATGGGCCATCGCCCCGCGGTGAAGGGTGGCTATTTCCCGGTTCCGCCCGTCGATACCGAGTCCGACCTGCGCGCCGAGATGCTCTCGACCATGGCCGAGATGGGCGTGACCGTCGAGAAGCACCACCACGAGGTGGCACAGAGCCAGCATGAGCTGGGCATCAAGTTCGGCCCGCTGGTCAAGCTCGCCGACGCCCTGCAGATCTACAAGTACTGCGTGCACAACGTCGCCCACAGCTACGGCAAGACCGCGACCTTCATGCCGAAGCCCGTCTACGGGGACAACGGCTCGGGCATGCATGTCCACCAGTCGATCTGGAAGAGCGGCAAGCCGCTGTTCGCCGGCAATGGCTACGCCGACCTCTCCGAAATGGCGCTCTACTACATCGGCGGCATCATCAAGCACGCCAAGGCCCTGAACGCCTTCACCAACCCGCTCACCAACTCCTACAAGCGTCTGGTGCCGGGCTTCGAGGCGCCGGTGCTGCTCGCCTACTCCGCACGCAACCGCTCCGCCTCCTGCCGTATCCCCTACGGCACCAGCCCGAAGGCCAAGCGCATCGAGGTCCGCTTCCCCGATGCCGGCGCCAATCCGTACCTCGCTTTCGCGGCGATGCTGATGGCCGGCCTCGACGGCATCAAGAACAAGATCCATCCGGGCGAGCCGATGGACAAGGACCTCTACGATCTGCCGCCGGAAGAACTCAAGCAGATCCCCGAGGTCTGCGGCAGCCTGCGCGAGGCCCTGGATTCGCTCGCCGCCGACCACGACTTCCTGCTGGCCGGCGACGTGTTCACCAAGGAGCAGATCGAGAGCTACATCGACCTGAAGTACTCCGAGGTGTACCGCTTCGAGCAGACCCCGCACCCGGTCGAGTTCGAGATGTACTACTCCGTCTGAGCCTCCCCGGCTCCGGCGTTTGCTAAAAGGGCCCGCTCCCGTAAGGGGGCGGGCCTTTTGCGTCGTGCCGACGTTCCGTCGGCCGGGGCTCCGCCCCGTGCCCCGCCAGGGCGCTGCCCTGGACCTGGCAGGAGCCTTGCTCCTGCACCTAATATGTTACGAATACGGAACATTATGGGCGCGGGTTCGCGCTGCGCGAGTCAGGCAAGTTTGACGGGGGAAAGTGGCGGCGGCGGGGGAGAACAAGG
>CALNAL010000305.1 GCA_937874445.1 uncultured Acetobacteraceae bacterium
CCAGGATGTCGGTATGATCCGCCACGGTGGCGGGGGCGCGCAGCAGGCGCGGCCTCAGCCATGCCCGCGTGGTGGTGGCGCGCAAGGCTTCGGGGGAGGCATCGCGGGCGAGCCACTGCACCGCCGTGCGCGGCACCATGATGGACCGCACCGGGCGGGTGCCGAGGGCGAGCACGCCGCGGATCATCTCCTGCTCCTCGGCCTTGAACAGCGCGCCTCGCGCCGCCTGTGCGGCGATTGCGTCCACCGTCTCGCCCAGCGGCTCCTCCGCGCCGGGAGCGCCGCCCAGCAGGCGCAGCACCGCCTCCGCGGTGCGCCGGCGCAGGTCGCCGGAAACGGCGCGCCGCTCGCGGTTGCGCCGTCCCAGCTGGTTGGCCGCCTCGACGAGGATGGAAAAGACGATCGCCGCGTAGAGGTAGCCCTTGGGGATGTGGAAGCCGAAGCCCTCCACCACCAGGCTGAAGCCGATCATCAGCAGGAAGCCGAGGCACAGGATCACCACCGTCGGATGGCGGGCGATGAAATCCATCAGCGGCCGGGAGGCCACCAGCATGACCGCCATCGCGAGGCACACCGCCGCCACCATCACCCACAGCTCGCTGGCCATGCCCACGGCGGTGATGACGCTGTCGAGCGAGAAGACGATGTCGAGCACGACGATCTGGACGATGACCTGCCAGAAGGCGGCGGGGGCCGATCCGCCCTCGTGCGTCTTGTGCGCCCCCTCCAGGCGCTCGTGCAGCTCCATGGTACCCTTGGCGAGCAGGAAGACGCCGCCGAGGATGAGGATGAGGTCGCGCCCGGACAGCGCCACCCCCCCCAGCGCGACCAGCGGACGGGTGAGGCGCACCATCCACGCCATCGACATCAGCAGCCCCAGCCGCATGAAGAGCGCGAGCGAGAGGCCGGTCAGCCGCGCCTGGTTGCGCAACCGTTCGGGCAGGCGCCCGACCAGGATGGCGATGAAGACGAGGTTGTCGATGCCGAGGACGATCTCCAGCAGCACCAGGGTCGCCAGGCCGATCCAGATGTCGGGGTCCGCAAGGAATTCCATCGTCTAACCTGTCGTGGGAGGAAGGGGATGCGCCGTTCAGGCCGCCGTCGCGCTCTCCTGGTCGGCCTGCAGGGCCCACATCTGGGCGTAGGTGCCGCCCCGCGCCAGCAGCTCGGCATGCGTGCCCGCCTCGGCGATCTCCCCGTCCACCAGCACGAGAATCTGGTCGGCCTCCACCACCGTGGAGAGCCGGTGGGCGATGGTCAGCGTGGTGCGATGGCGCGCGATGGCGTGCAGGGCCGACTGGATTTCCAGTTCGGTGCGGGTGTCCAGCGCGGAAGTCGCCTCGTCGAAAATGAGGATCGGCGGGTTCTTGAGGATGGTCCGCGCGATCGCCACCCGCTGCTTTTCGCCGCCGGAGAGCTTCAGGCCCCGCTCGCCCACCCGCGTGGCGTAGCCCTCGGGCAGGCGCATCACGAAATCATGCACCTGGGCGAGCTTCGCCGCCGCCTCGATCTCCTCCCGGGTGGCGCCGGGGTGGCCGTAGGCGATGTTGTAGGCGATGGTATCGTTGAACAGCACGGTATCCTGCGGCACCACGCCGATGGCCGCGCGCAGGCTCTGCTGGGTGAGGTTGCGGATGTCGGTGCCGTCGAGGCGGATGGTCCCGCCGGTCACGTCGTAGAAGCGGAACAGCAGGCGCGAGAGGGTGGACTTGCCCGCCCCCGTCGGCCCCACCACCGCGAGCGACCCGCCGGGCGGAATGCGGAGCGAAATCCCCTTGAGGATCGGCCGGTCCGGGCGGTAGCCGAAACGCACGTTGTCGAACACCACCTCCCCGCGCGGGGCGACCAGCGCGCGCGCGCCGGGGCGGTCGGCCACCTCCTGGTCCACCGCCATCAGGTGGAACATCTGCTCCATGTCCACCAGCCCCTGCTTGATCTCGCGATAGACGTAGCCGAGCATATTGAGCGGGATGTAGAGCTGCATCAGGTAGGTATTGACCAGCACGAAGCGCCCCACCGTGGCCGTGCCCGCCGCCACCTCGGCGGCCGCCATCAGCATGATGAGCGCCAGCGCCAGGGCGATGATCGCCGCCTGGCCGAGGTTGAGCACGTTGAGCGTCACCTGGCTCTTGATGGCGGCGCGCTCGTAGGCGGCCAGCGCCACGTCGAAACGGGCCGCCTCGTGGGCCTCGTTGCCGAAATACTTCACCGTCTCGTAGTTCAGCAGGCTGTCGATGGCCCGGCTCTTGGCCTCGTTGTCGGTCTCGTTCATGCGCCGGCGGATGCGCAGGCGGTAGGAGGTGAAGGCCAGGGTGAAGCCGAGATAGCCCACCAGCGCCGCCGCTGTCAGCGCCGCATAGCGCCAGTCGAACAGGTGCCAGAGGATGCCCAGCACCAGCACCACCTCGATGAGGGTGGGGATGACGTTGAACACCGCCAGCCGCAGCACCGCCTCGATGCCGGCCAGTCCGCGGTCGAGCGCGCGCGACAGCCCGCCGGTGCGGCGGTCGAGATGGAAGCGCAGCGAAAGCTGGTGGAGGTGGCGGAAGGTCTCCAGCGCGATGCGGCGCACCGCCCGCTGCTGCACCGCGGCGAACACCGCGTCGCGCAGCTCGGCAAAGCCCGAGGCGCACACGCGCAGCACCCCGTAGCCCACCACCAGCGCCAGCGGCACCACCACCATCCCGCCCCCCTTCGGGGCCAGCGCATCCACCGCGCGGGCGAAGACGAGGGGCACCAGCACCGTGGCCCCCTTGGCCGCCAGCAGCAGCACGAAGGCGCTCGCCACCCGCACCCGCGCTCCCAGGCTGTCGCGTGGCCACAGATAGGGCAGCAGCGAGCGGATGGTGGCCAGGGTCGAACGTTCCGGCGCCGTGGTGCCGGCCAGGTCGGGCAGTCCGGACGGGAGAGGGAGGCTTGTTTTCATGGTCTGCCCCATGTGGCATCGCGAGGGGCGTTTGCAAAGCGCGGGTTGGTCTCCCGGCGCGGATTGGCCTATCGAGAGAGGCATGCAAACCCTCCCCGACGATCCCGGTTTCGCCCGCCACATTGCCGCCTGCAACAACGCCCGCCTGCCCGGAGGCCGGCAGCGCCTGTGGCTCGGCGCGCATCCGGTGGGGTGGGTCACGCCGCAGACCGCCCAGGTGCTGGCGAGGGTGCTGCCCCGCCACACGCCCCTCGCGCGCGAGGACGGCCACCTCGGGCTGCCCGCCGACACCGACCTCGACGCTCTCGGCCGTGCCCTGGCGGAGGCCGGGCTCTGCCCGTTCCGCAATGAACCCTTCGACATCTGGCCCGACGACGCGCCCGCCGGCACCCCTGCCCTCGGGCGTATCGACCGCGGCACCACGCCGGTGCTCGGGTTGCTGGCCGTGGGGGCCCATCTCAACGGGCTGGTGCGACAGGCCGACGACCTTCATCTGTGGGTGGCGCGGCGCGCGAGGACCAAGCCCCTCGACCCCGGCAAGCTCGACCACCTTGTCGCCGGCGGCGTGCCCGCCGGGCTCACTCCCGCCCAAACCCTGGTGAAGGAAGCCGGCGAGGAGGCCGCCATCCCGCCGGAACTGGCCGCCCGGGCCCAGCAGGCCGGGGAGATCAGCTACGCCATGGAGCGGCCGGAGGGGTTGCGCCGCGATCGGCTCGTGATCTTCGACCTCGAGCTGCCCGCGAGCTTCCAGCCCCGCCCCGCCGACGGAGAGGTCGAGTCCTTCGAACTCTGGCCCCTCGCCCGGGCCGTCGAGCGCGTGCGCACCACCGACGACTTCAAGTTCAACGTCAACCTGGTGCTCATCGACCTGTTCGTCCGGCTCGGGCTCGCCTGAACCGGGCAGGAAGCAAACCAAGGCAAGGTGTTCTCCTTTCGGGAAAGGAGAACCAGGAAAGCTTCATCCGCTAAGGCTCCGCGCCTGTAACAGACGCGGAGCCCAACGAACAAAAGTCCTTTTGCTTCTTTTTTCCTTCAGGAAAAAGAAGCCTTTCCTTCCTTCTCAGCCTTCCGGCGCGCCGGCGGCGATGGGAATCTCGCGGGTCTCGCCAGGCTGATCACCGAGGCCGGCGGGCTGGGAGTCCTCGTCGGTCCCCTCGGATTCGGGCTGGTTCTCACCCATCGGCGGGCGGCGCATGGCGCCCTGCGGGGCGGACTGCTGCACCGCCTGGTTGATGGCGTTGAGGATGCGGAAGTAGTGCTCGGCGTGCTGGAAGTAGCTCTCGGCGAGCACACGGTCGCCGCCGCCGGTGGCGTCGCGGCCGAGCTGGAGGTACTTCTCGAACAGCTGCTGGGCGGTGCCGCGGATGCGCACCTCGGGGCCCGAGCTGTCGAAGACATGGTTGCGGTTGAGCGGGATGTTGCCGCCGCTGGGCCCGGGATGGTGACGGATGGCGCCGGGCGGGGTTCCGCCGCCGCGATGATTGCGGCCGCGCATACGTTTTATGTTCATGCGTTTATCACTGCGCTTTCCTGTTCGCACTCCGGGCGGTCCCTCGCAGGGCGCTGCCCGGTTGTCGCCGCGGCGCGAAGACGGAATCCGCCCTGCGCCCTGCGGCACGCTTCGAATCCGGGCCGTTGCGAAAACCCGGATTGCGACTGACCAATGGCTTCACGCGACGCTCCGGTCCGCTCCGTGCCCCCGACGAACCTGTTCCGGCAGGCCCGAACGACGGGAATGGGCCTGAAAGAAGGGGCGGAACAGCGCCGAAGCAGACGGTCGTCACCGGGAAATCCCGGCTGGCCCCTGCCGCGCCACCGCACGCTAGCCGCGCCATAGCGCCCTGCCAATCGAATTTTCACTCCGAGGGCAGGGAAAGTACCGCGGCGCGTGCAATTCCGGCCAGATCGGCGCGCAGGACGGGTTTTTCAAACCCCGCGGCACGCGCCAGGACGGCCACCGAGTCGGCCTGGCCGGCACCGAGTTCCAGCACCGCGACCCCGCCGGGGGCGAGCAGACCGGGCAGGGCGGCGAGCACCCGCCGGTAGGCGTCCAGGCCGTCGGCGCCGCCGTCGAGCGCGGAGGCCGGCTCGAAGCGCGCCACCTCCGGCATCAGCGTGGGGACCGTGGCGGAGTCGATGTAGGGCGGGTTGCACAGCACCAGGTCGAAGCGCGCGGCCAGGGCGGCGGCCCAGTCGCCGGCGAGAAAGACGGCGCGGGGCGCCAGCCCGCAGGCAGCGGCGTTGCGCGCGGCCAGGGCGGCGGCGGCCGGGACGCGGTCCACCCCCACCCCGAAGGCGGCGGGAAACTCCGCCAGCGCGGCCAGCAGCAGGCAGCCGGTGCCGGTGCCGAGGTCGAGCACGCGGCGGACGGCGGCGCGCCCGGGGCAGGCGGCCAGGGCGGCCTCGATCAGGGTCTCCGAGTCGGCGCGCGGGATCAGGGTGGCGGGAGAGACCTCCAGATCGAGGCTCCAGAAGGGCTGGCGGCCGGTGACGTAGGCCAGGGGCTCGTGAGCGGCGCGGCGGGCCGCCATCGCGGCGAGGCGGGCGGGGTCGCCGCGGGCGGCCTCCCACAGCCAGCGCGCCTCGCGGGCGGCATTTTCGATGCCGGCGGCGCGCAGACGGGCAGCCGCCTCCTGGAGCGGCGTGCTCACGCCTCCTCGTCGGCGAGCCGGGTCGCCTGGTCCTCGGCGATCAGCGCCTCGATGATCTCGTCGAGCTCGCCGGCCATGACGCGGTCGATCTTGTAGAGGGTCAGGTTGATGCGGTGGTCGGTCACCCGCCCCTGGGGGAAATTGTAGGTGCGGATGCGCTCGCTGCGATCGCCGGTGCCGACCTGGCTCTTGCGGTCGGCGGCGCGCACGGCGTGGGCCTCGGCGCGCTGGCGCTCGTAGATGCGGGCGCGCAGGATCTTCATCGCCTTGGCGCGGTTCTTGAACTGGCTGCGCTCGTCCTGCATCGCCACCACGATGCCGGTGGGCAGGTGGGTGAGGCGCACGGCGCTGTCGGTCTTGTTGACGTGCTGCCCGCCGGCGCCGGAGGAGCGGTAGATGTCCACCCGCAGATCCTCGTCGCGGATCTCCACGTCCACCGCCTCGGCCACCGGCAGCACCGCCACGGTCACGGTGGAGGTATGGATGCGCCCCTGGCTCTCGGTGGCGGGCACGCGCTGGACGCGATGGACGCCGGATTCGAACTTCAGCCGCGCGAAGACGTCGGTGCCGGTGATCTCGGCCGAGGCGTTCTTGAGGCCGCCCAGCTCGGTGGGGTCGGTGTCCATCACCTCGAAGCGCCAGCCGCGCAGGGTGGCGTAGCGGCGGTACATCTCGAAGAGCTGGCCCGCGAACAGCGCCGCCTCGTCGCCGCCGGCGGCGGGGCGCACCTCCAGGATGGCCGGGCGCGCGTCCGCCTCGTCGCGCGGCAGCAGGGAGATGCGCAGGGCATGCTCCAGCTCGGGGATGCGCTTGTGCAGCTCCAGCAGCTCGCCCTCGGCCAGCTCGCGCATCTCCGGGTCGGCGAGCAGGGCTTCCGCCTCGCCGGCGGCGCGCTCGGCGGCGCGCAGCTCCTCGATGCGGGCCACCACCGGCTCCAGCGTGGCATATTCGCGGCTGGCCTTGACGTAGGCCTCCCCGGTCGCCCCCTCCGAGAGGGTGGCGTTGAGTTCCGCCGCCCGGTCGAGAATCCGATCGAACTTCTCCGCGAGGCTCATGCGAGGCGGGTGGGCAGATCGGCCAGGGCCACCTCGGACTGCGCGCCTGTCGCGAGGTCCTTGAGCTGGGCCACCCCGCGCGCCACCTCGTCCTCGCCGAGGATGACGGCGGCGCGGGCACCGATGCGGTTGGCCCGCTCCATGCGCTTCTTGAGGTTGCCCTTGTAGGCCATCTCGGCGGGAATGCCGGCCGCGCGCAGGGCCTGCAACGCCTGGAGCGCCGCCGGCTCGGCCGCCGCGCCCACCGGCACCACCGCCACCGGCCCCCGCGCCTCGGGCAC
>CALNAL010000306.1 GCA_937874445.1 uncultured Acetobacteraceae bacterium
GATGTGTATAAGAGACAGCTCCAGGGCGGCGCGGGCGGCATAGGGGTCGTCGCCCGGCCCCAGCCCGGCCATGACATAGGCCTCGGTGGAGGCGAAGCCGGCGAGGTCCGGCTCCTGCGGCAGGTAGCGCACGGTGGCGTCGGGCTGGAGGAAGCGGGTGCCGGAATCGAAGTCCGTGAGCCCGGCGGCGATGCGCAGCAGGGTGGACTTGCCCGAGCCGTTGCGCCCGACCAGGCACAGCCGCTCGCCGGGTGCGACGGAAAGGGCGGCTCCGTCGAGCAGCGGGGCGGGGCCGAGGCCCAGGGTGATGTCGGTGAGCGAGAGAAGGGGAGGGGCCATGGCCGGGGTTGTAGTCACCTCGGCGCGGCCTGTCAGCCCGCGCCTGCTTCCTATGGCTTGCATGGGGCCAGCCCCGCGCGCAGGCTGCCCGGGAAAGCGGCGGAAGGGCGAGACAATGGACGGCAGGCGCCCGGTGGTGGCCTCCTTGCGGGGGCTGGTGGTGGCGGGACATCCGCAGGCGGCGGCGGCCGGAGCCCGGTTGCTGCGCGCCGGAGGCAATGCCTTCGATGCGGCGGCGGCAACGGCGGCCGCGCTCGGCGTGGTGCTGCCGTATGCCTGCGGCCCGGGCGGTTTTGGGGTGGCGATCTGCCATCTCGCCGCCGAGGAGCGGGTGCGGGTGCTGGATTTCCTGCCCCGTCGGGCGCTGGGATCGGCAGGGGGCTCAGCGGGGGGCTCAGCGGCGCGCGTCGGGTTGCCGGCGGCGCTGGGCGGCTGGTTCGAGCTGGCCCGGGCCCACGGAAAGAAGCGCCCCCACGAGATATTCGCCCCGGCGGTGGCCCTGGCCCGCGATGGCGCGGTGCTGATCGAGCGTCCCGCCCGGGCCCTGGAAGGGCTCGGCGATCTGGCCGAGCCGCTGGAGGCGGCGCTGCACGGCCCTGCCACGGCGCGGGTGCTGCGCCTGCCGCGTCTGGCCCGCACCCTGGAGCAGTTTGCCGCCGAGGGACCGGAATGGCTGACCCACGGCCCGCTCGGCCGGGCGTTCGCGGCCTTCGTCGCAGCCGAGGGCGGGCAGGTGACGGCGGAGGATCTGGCAACCCTGGCCCCGGCGTGGACTGACCCGGTCTCCACCCCCTGGCGCGACCTCACCCTGGCGGCCCCGCCACCTTCGAGCCAGGGCTTTGCCGCGCTGCTGGCCTTGCGACTGGCCGGCAAGGAGGCGCTGGCCCCGGCCCTGGCGCGTGCCGAGGCCGCCCGCGCCGCCGCCCCGCAGCCCGACGCGCCGACGCTGGCGCATTTGTTCACCGAGGAATCGCTGGCCGCCCTGCGTGCCGAAGAGCCCGTGGTGCCGGCCGCGCCGCACCGCCCGCCGGTGGCCGGGCTGGTGGTGGCCGATGCCGAGGGCAATCTGGTGGCGCTGGCGCAAAGCCTGGGCGGGGCGTTCGGGGCCCGTCTGGCGTTGCCGGAGAGCGGCCTGCTGCTGGGCGATGCCCTCGGCTGGGGGGCTCCTCCCGAGGGGATGCCCCCGGCCTGCGCGCTGGCCCCGCTGCTGGCGCTGCGCAACGGCGCGCCGGTGCTGGCCGCCGCGGGAACCGGCGCGGCGCAGGTGGTGCGCGCCTGGGCCTCCGGCGCGGCGTTGCCCGAGGCCATGGCGGCGCCGCGGCTGGGCGACGATGCCGCCGAGGTGGTGGCCCTGGCCCGCGACGCGGCCTCGGGGGTGCTGCTGGCCGGGGTTGATCCGAGAGGAGAGAGCGATGCCGTACCCGTCTGAGGCCGAACGCCGGCCGGTGGTGGCCTCGCGCGCCGGGGTGGTGGCGGCGGCGCATCCGCTGGCCGCGGCGGCGGGGGCGGGAGTGCTTGCCCGCGGCGGCAACGCCTTCGACGCGGCGGTGGCCACGGCGGCGGCGCTCGGCGTGGTGGAGCCCTTCATGTCGGGGCCGGCCGGCTTCGGCGCCGCGACCTGCTGGGCCGCCGGCGACGGCCGCATGCGCAGCCTCGATTTCTCCCCCCGCGCGCCTCTGGCCTGGGCCCCCGGAGCCGCCCCGCCGCGCGAGGCCCGCCACATCGGCCCGCTGGCGGTAGCGGCCGGTTCCGCGCTGGCCGGGTGGTGCGACCTGCTGTCCGCCCATGGCACCCGTCGGTTCGCCGAGGTTCTGGCCCCGGCGGTGACCCTGGCCCGCGAGGGGGTGCCGCTGGTGCCCTCCACGGCGGCGCGCATCAACCAGGCGCTGCGGGAACGGCGGGACCTGCCCGGATTCGACGACTGGGCAGCCATCTACGCCCCGGGCGGGCGGGAGGTGCACGCCGGCCAGGTGCTGCACCAGCCCGATCTGGCCGACACGCTGGAAGCGGCGGGCGAGGCCGGACCGCGCCTGTTCGCCACCGGCGCGATCGCCGAACGCATCGCGACGCATCTCGCCGGCCTCGGCGGGGTGCTGACGGCCGCCGATTTCGCCGCCGTCTCGCCCGACTGGCAGCGCCCGCTGCGGGCCGACTACCGCGACCTCACGCTGCACGTCCCGGCCCCGCCCGGCCAGGCGTTCCAATTGCTGCTCACCCTGCGCCTGCTCGAGGCCACCGACTTCGCCGCGCTCGAACGCAACGGCGTGGCGCATCTCGACGCGGTGTGGCGGGCGGCCCGACTGGCGGCGGGCGAGCGCATCGCCCTCGGCAGCCCCGACGCCGAAGCGGTGGAGACGGCGCTGGGCGAGGAGAACGTCGCCCGCCTGCGCGCCCGCCTGGCCGATCCGGCTCCCCTGGAGGGGCCGATGGAGCAGGCGGGCGGACCGGCGCCGGAGGGGCACACCACCTCGCTGGCGGTGGCCGACCGCGCCGGCAATCTGGTCGCGCTCACCCAGAGCCTGGGAGCGCCCTTCGGCTCCGGCATCGTCGTGCCGGGCACCGGACTGGTGCTCAACAACGCGCTGTTCTGGGGCGAGGCGGCCACGCTGCAACCGGGGGAGGGGGTCGGCATGCCGCTCGCCCCCACGGTCGCGACCCGCGCCGGGAGAGGCGGGCCGATGCCTGTGCTGGCCCTGGGCACGCCGGGCAGCTACGGCATCTGCCCCACGCTGGCGCAGACCCTGGTGCAGTATCGCGACTTCGGCCTGCCGTTGCAGCAGGCGGTGGAGGCACCGCGGGCGCGGCTCTACGACGGCCGTCGGGTCGTGGCGGAGGGCCGCCTCGCCCCCGAGACCCTGGAGGGGCTGCGGGCGCAAGGCCATGTGGTGGTGGAGGGGCCCGCGTGGACCCCGCTGGTGGGCGGCGTGCAGGCGGTGGCGCGAGACCCGTCAAGCGGCATCGTCACGGGGGCCGCCGATCCGCGGCGTGAGGGGCTGGCACTCGCCGGGTAGCTCCCGGAAGGAGAAGGAGGGGAAACTCCCCCCTACTTCTTCTTGTGGGTGACCTTGTGGGTGGTGTGCTTTTCGGCGGAGGCGGGCGCCGGGGCGGCGCTCTGGCCGGCACAGTCGTTGAAGGTCATCGCGTTGGGGATGGTGTCGGTCTTGGAAGCGGCGAAGGCCACCAGATCGGCCGGGCTCTGCGCCTCGTCGAGCAGCGGGGCGATGCGGGCGCAGAACTGGTCGCCCAGCACCTGGGCGCGATCGGCCTGGGCGTTGGCGAGCTGGGTGATGTAGTTGTCGCGGGCGCGATCCCAGCCGCGCTTCTGGTGGCGGCTGAAGTAGCCGTCCACCACCTTCTCCTGGGAGAGGAGGGCGCTGCGGTTGCCGGAAATGAAGCTGTTGTACTTCTCGTGTCCGTTGCAGGAGATGGCCGCGACCATCATCTGCGACTTCAGCGCTGCCACCTTGAAGGCCGCCGATTCGGCCGGCATCGTGCACCATGGGGCCGAGGGCTCCTGGGGCAGGGGCGGTGGCACATAGGTCGCCTGGGGCGCGTTCGCCGGCCCCTCCTTTTTCGAGCAGGCGGCAACAGCGACCACGAGCGCCAGGGCAGCGAGAGACAAGGCCAGACGGACAGGCTTGCGCGACATGCGATTCATTCCATTGGCAGGCGAGCCATGCGGCAGGCGGGCCATCCGGGATGGCGGGCCATTCGGCATGGCGGGAAGTGAAGGCCGGAAGCATTAGGCTTCCCACCCCGCGTCGTGCAACCCGGCGTTTCCACCCCCGGGAGCCCCGCGCCCGATTGGGGTTGCTTTTTGTGCCGGCCTGCTATGCACTGACGTGGCAATCGGTTTTCATGCGAAGGGGAAGCAATGACTGATGCGACGCCCGGCCCGATTCTTCCGGGAGGCGACCCGTTCGGCGACTACCGTCCGGAGCCGTATTTCTGCGAACTCTGCACGTCCCGTCCGGGCGGGGAGGCGGCTGCTGCGGCACTGCGACAGCGTATCGCCGGGGTCGGCCTGGAGGCGCTGCGCAGCCGGTCCACCGCCGCGGAGACCGATCTCATCAACCTCGGCGTGACTTTTACTGTTTATTCAGATGCCAATGCGATTGACCGCATCCTGCCCTTCGATTGCATTCCCCGCCTGATCACCGCGGCCGAGTGGCGCATCCTCGACACCGGCGTGCGACAGCGCGTGGCCGCCCTCAATGCCTTTCTCCACGACATCTATCATGAGCAGCGGGCCATCAAGGAGGGGATCATCCCCTCAGCGCTGGTGTTCGGAAACCCCAACTACCGCCCGGAAATGCAGGATTTTCCGGTCCGCTTCGGTACCTACGTGCACATCTGCGGCACGGACATCGTGCGCGACCGGGACGGCCGGTTCTGCGTGCTGGAGGACAACGCCCGCACCCCCTCGGGGGTCTCCTACGTGGTGGAGAACCGTCACCTGATGGCGCGCTCCTTCCCCGACCTGATGGAGGGCATTCCCCTCGCCCCGGTGGACGACTACGGCCAGCATCTGCTCGCCGCGATGGTGGAAATCGCGCCCGAGGGCGTGCTCGACCCGCAGGTCGTCCTGCTCAGCCCGGGCATCTACAATTCCGCCTATTTCGAGCACGTCTTCCTCGCCCGCGAGATGGGCGTGCCGCTGGTGGAGGGCGCCGACCTGTTCGTGGACAACGAGCGGGTGTTCATGCGCACCACCGCAGGGGCGCGGCCGGTGCATACCATCTACCGCCGCATCGGCGACGATTTCCTCGACCCCGCCGTCTTTCGCCCCGAGAGCCTGCTGGGGGTTCCCGGGCTGATCGGGGCCTGGCGGGCCGGCAACGTGGCGCTGGCCAATGCCGTCGGCACCGGGGTGGCCGACGACAAGGCCGTATACGCCTATATGCCGCGCCTGATCCGCTTCTACCTCTCCGAGGAGCCCATCCTCGCCAACGTCGAGACCAACATCTGCCGCGAGCCCACGGCCCTGGCCTACACCCTCGACCATCTCGCCGAGCTGGTGCTCAAGCCGGTGGGCGAGTCCGGCGGTTATGGCATCACCATCGGTCCGCAGGCCTCGGCCGCCCAGCTCGAGACGGCGCGCGCCGCCCTGCTGGCCGCTCCCGACAACTGGATCAGCCAGCCGCTGATCTCGCTTTCGGTGGCCCCCACGCTCACCCCCGAGGGGCTGCGTCCGCGCCATCTCGATCTGCGTCCCTACGCGGTGACGGGCAAATCCACCTGGGTGCTGCCCGGCGGGCTGAGCCGGGTGGCGCTGACGGAGGGCAGCATGGTGGTCAATTCCTCGCAGGGCGGCGGCTCGAAGGACACCTGGGTTCTCGCCGAGGGAGGCACGCCATGAGACGCGCCCCCCCGCTGCTGGCCCGCTATGCCGAAGGCCTGTTCTGGATGGCTCGCTATCTCGAACGGGTCGAGAATCTGGCCCGCCTGATCGAGGTCACCCAGTCCTTTGCCACGCCCGGCGGAGAGCAGAACGGGGAACCGGGGGGCCCGGAGGCGGGCGGCTGGTTCGCGCTGGTGCGCCTCAACGTCGATGAGGTCGGTTTTGCCGCGCGCGGCGAGGCGCCGAGCGCCGAGGCGGTCAAGCGCTTCTATCTGCTGGATGCCACCAACCCCACCTCCATCCCGGCGGCCCTGGAGGCGGCGCGCACCAACGCGCGCACCCTCCGCCCGCTGATCTCGACGGAAATGTGGAGCCAGCTCAACGCCTTCCATCGCGGCATGCAGGCCGTCGGCGAGGCCGACCTGGCCGGCGACCATCTCTCCCGCCTCTGCGCCTGGCTCAAGGAGGGGGTGCAGACCCACACCGGCATCACCCTGGGCACCTTCTACCGCGACCAGGCCTGGCGGTTCTATCAGCTGGGGCGGATGATCGAGTGTGCCGACCAGACCACCCGCCTGCTCGACGTGCGCTACCATCTGCTGGTGCCGGCCGAACGCGAGGCGCGGCGCGTGACGGAGATGGCCCAGTGGGCGGGGGTGCTGCGGGGGGTGGCGGGCTACCATGCCTTCCGTCGCGTGGCCCCGCTCGCCTTCACCCCGGCCGACGTGGTGGCCTTCCTGCTGATCGACCGGGGATTCCCGCGCAGCGTGCGGGTGTGCGTCGAGCGCATCCTGGAGGGGCTCACCGCGCTGCGCCGCGACTGGGGCCTGCATGCCACCGCCCGGGCCCTGGAATGCGCCGAGAACCTCCGCGGCGGCCTGCTCGGGCAGGACATCCAGACCATTCTCGACGATGGCCTGCACGAGTTTCTCGACCATGTACAGCGCGATCTCACCATGCTGGCGAGCGAGATCGGCACCGCCTTCTTCCGCGACTGGCGTCCGCTGGCGCCCCAGCCGTCAGCCGTCCCGCCCGCATCCGTCCAGCAATAACGGATGCGGCCATAAGGGAAGGGGGGGGGGGGGGGGGGGGGGCCCCCCCCGCCCCCCCGGGGCCCCCCCCCCCCCCCCCCGCGGGGCGCGGGGGGGGGGGGCGGGGCCGCCCCCCCCCCCCCCCCCCCCCCCCCCCCCCCCCCCCCCCCCCCCCCCCCC
>CALNAL010000307.1 GCA_937874445.1 uncultured Acetobacteraceae bacterium
CTTCTTTTTCCTGAAGGAAAAAGAAGCAAAAAGGACTTTTGTCCATTTGGCCCCGCGCGCGGATCAGGCGCGGAGCCAAACGAATAAAGCTTTCTTGGTTCTTCTTTCCCGAAAGAAGAACACCTTCCTTGCTTGCTTGCCGTGCCCCAGCGGCGCGAGCATTCAGCCCCCGGCGGCTCCCGCGCCGGGGCCGCTGCGCCTGCCGTACTGGGCGGCCACCCAGTCCATGAAGACGCGAACCCGCAGGCTGAGCTGGCGATTTCGCGGATAGATGGCATAGACGGGCGTCGCGGAGGGCGGCGTCTCGCCGAGGCATTCCACGAGCGTCCCGTCCGCAAGATCGCGCTGCGCCGCATAGCGAGGAATCTGGATGAGCCCGAGCCCCTCCAGCGCCGCGGCCCGATAGGTGTCGGCTCCGTTGACCGTCAGGGCAGAGGGCAGGGTCGCGGTCTTCCGCACGCCCTTTACCATGAACTCGAGGGGCAGGACCCCGCCGGTCGCCGAGGAGCGGAAGCCGATCATCCGGTGCCCGTCCAGACGGTCCCACCGCTGCGGAATCCCGAAGCGCTCCAGGTAGGCAGGCGCGGCGACGGTCACCTCCGCCAGCAGCGCGATCCGCCGCGCGACGAGGTCGCCTTCCTTCGGCTCGCCCGTGCGCAACGCGCAATCGATCCCCTCGCGCACCAGATCGACGAACCGGTCCGTCTCGCTCAGATACAGCGCCAGGTCCGGATAATCGTCGAGGAACCCCCGCAGCGCCGGCACGATGAAGCGCCGCGCCTGGGTGCCCTGGACATCGACCCGGAGCGCGCCGCGCGGCCGCCCGCCCCCGAACGCGCTTTCCGCCTCCTCGATATCGTCGAGAATCGCAACGCAGCGCCGGTGGTACGCCTCGCCATCCAGCGTCGCGCGCACCTGCCGCGTCGTCCGCTGCAGAAGCCGCGCCCCGAGCCGGGCCTCCAGCCGCTTGACGGCATCCGTCACCGTCGAGGCGGGCAGCCCGAGGTCCTCGGCCGCGCGAATGAAGCTCCCGCGTTCCAGAACCCGCACGAACACCCGCATGGCGTCGATGCGATCCATAATTCGCCATCCCCGGATAGTAATCCCGAACCATGGCCGATTATCTGAAAACCAGAAAGTCCCATCTTCCTCGTCACCGGGAGCAATCCGGCAGCGAGAGGAGAGACCCATGACGACGAACGCACAGATGAAAGAGCCGAAGATCGCGCTGGTTACCGGCGCCAGCCGCGGCCTGGGGCGCAACATGGCGGTCGCGCTGGCCCGCAAAGGCGTGGACGTGATCGGCACATATCACAGCAACGCGGCCGAGGCGGAAGCCACATCGGCCGCCATCGCCGCGCTCGGGCGCAAGGCCCTGATGTTCCGCCTCGACACCTCCGCCACCGTCGGCTTCCCCTCCTTCGCCGCGGATCTCGCCCAGGCGCTGTCGGCCCAGTGGCACCGCCCGACCTTCGACTTTCTCGTCAACAACGCCGGCATCGGCATCGCCGCGCCTTTCGCGCAAACCACCGAGGCCGCGTTCGACCGGCTGATGGGCATCCACCTCAAGGGCGTGTTCTTCCTGACCCAGACGCTGCTGCCGCTGCTGGCCGATGGCGGGCGCATCGTGAATCTGTCCAGCGGCCTCACACGCTTCAGCCTGCCCGGCTTTGCCGCCTACGCCGCGATGAAGGGCGCGGTCGAGGTGCTGACGCGCTACCTGGCCAAGGAGCTGGGCGCACGGGGCATCGCGGTGAACACCATTGCTCCCGGCGCGATCGAGACCGATTTCGCCGGCGGCTCGGTGCGGGACGACAAACAGATCAACGCCTTCATCGCGAACGCCACCGCGCTCGGCCGTGTCGGAGTGCCCGACGATATCGGCCCCGCCGTCGCGGCCCTGCTGACGGAAGACACCCGCTGGATCAATGCCCAGCGCATCGAGGTCTCCGGCGGCCAGAGCATCTGACGCCCGCCGGGAGGCTCCCGCGCAGGGAGCGTCCCGGCGAGCCTCCCTTCTCCCTCAGGCCCGCCCGATGCGCGGCACCAGCCGGACGATCAGGGCCAGCGTGGCGGCGCCGGTGGCGAAGCTCACCACGCCCATCCATCCCCAGCGCGCCAGCATGGCGCTGCCGAAGGCGGCCCCCAGGGCCATGCCGACGAACATTCCGGTAAAGAGCAGGGCGTTGAGCCGGCTGCGGGCGGCGGGCTCGATGGCATAGACGATGGTCTGGTGGGCCACCAGCGCGGCCTGCACGCCGAAGTCGAACCCCACCGTCGCCACGGCGAGCAGGACGATCTGTCCGGTGGGCGAAAGCAGCGGCTCCAGGGCCAGGGCGGCGAAGGAGAAAGCGGCGAGCCCCGCGCCGATCCGTGCGGACAGCTCCGGCCCGCGCCGGTCGGCCAGCCGCCCGGAGAGCGGGGCGGCGAGCGCGCCGGCGGCCCCGGCCAGCCCGAATGCCCCGGCCTTGGCGGGCCCCATGCCGTAGCGGTCGAGCAGCATGATCGCCAGCGTCGCCCAGAAGGCGGAGAAGGCCATCGAGAGCATCCCCTGGGCAAAGGCCGCCCGCCGCAGGGCGCCGTGGCGCAGCCAGAGCTGCCCCATCGAGCCGAGCAGCCGCCCGTAGCCGAGGCGCGTGGTCGGGTGAAAGCGCGGCATCCCGAACCAGGTGCCGACGAGAATCGCCAGCATGCCCGCGAAGGCCGCGACATAGACCACCCGCCAGCCGAACTCCGCCGCCACCACCCCGCTGACCACCCGCGAGAGCAGGATGCCGAACAGCAGCCCGGTCATCACCGTGCCGACCACCCGGCCGCGATGGGCCTCGGGCGCGAGGGTGGCGGCGGCGGGCACGATGTCCTGGGCCATGGTGGCGGTGATGCCGAGCAGCAGGCTCCCCGCCAGCAACCCCCCCAGCCCCTGCGCCCGGCCGCAGCCCAGCAGGGTCAGCGCCAGCCGCGCCGCCTTGACGAGAATGATGCGCCGCCGGTCGTAGCGGTCGCCGAGCGGGGCGAGAAACAGGATGCCGAGCGCATAGCCGAGCTGGGTCAGGGTCGGCACCAGCCCGATGTGCGCGGCGTCGGCGCCGAAGGCAGGGCCGAGCAGGCCGAGCATGGGCTGGCTGTAGTAGAGCGAGGCCACGGAGAGCCCGGCCCCGCTGGCCATCAGGAACACCAGCGAGGTCGGCAGCCGGGCGGGCTGGACCGGATCGGGGTGGGACACGGACGGAACGGTTTTATGCAAGCGGCGAATGTATGACATCGGAGCCCCCAGGCGGTTTGGTTGCCCCGGAACATGAGGGATCCGGCAGGAGGCTGGTAGTAGCGCCGGCCGCAGATTTTTTATACGTTAGACGTATGAGCGAGTCCCTGCCCGCCGGCTTCGACCGGCTCGCCCTGCTGGCCACCTTCGTGCGCATCGTCGAGGCCGGCAGCCTCTCGGCGGCGGCGGCCCAGCTCGGCACCACCCAGCCCACCGTCAGCCGCCGGCTGCAAACCCTGGAGCGCGCCCTCGGCCTGCGCCTGGTCCGCCGCTCCACCCACGAGATGACCCTCACCCCCGAGGGCGAGCGCTGCCTGGCCCATGCCCGCGGCCTGGTCGAAAGCTGGGAGCACCTCTCCACCGATCTGCGCGGCGCCCGCGACGAGCCCGAGGGCGTGCTGCGGGTGGTGGTGCCGCACGCCTTCGGCCAGGAGCACCTGCTGGGGCCGTTGCAGCACTATCTCGAACGCTATCCCCACGTGTCGGTGGACTGGCTGCTGCACGACCTCCGCCCCGACTTCATCGCCCAGGGCATCGACTGCGCGATCGAGCTGGGCCGGGTGGAAGACCCCTCCCTGGTGGCCCGCCCGCTGGCGGCGGTGCCGCGCATCGTGGTGGCCTCCCCCGCCCTGTGCGCCGCGCAGTTCGGCGGGGCGCCGGGGGCGAACCATCCCGCGGCGCTGGAATCCTGGCCCTGGCTGGCCTTCCGCACCTACTACCGCGACGAGGTGGCGCTGATGCGGCGGGGGGACGGGGCGCGGCACGGCTTCGCCATCCGGCCGCGGCTGAGCACCGACAACCTCTATGCCCTGCGCAACGCCGCCCGCGCCGGGCTGGGGGCTGCGATCGTCTCGGCCTGGCTCGCGCGCGCCGACATCGCCGCCGGGCGCCTGGTCCAGCTCGTGCCGGAGTGGGAGGCGGCGTCGCTCGCGGTCTCGCTGGTCTATCCCCACGCGCGCTTCTACCCCGCCCGGCTGCGCCGCTTCGTCGAGATCATGCGCGCCCAGGTGCCCCGGGTCATCGGCGCGGAATGACTCAGCCCGTGAGGCCTCCGTTGACGTGGAGCATCTGCCCCGTGACGTACGTCGCCTCCGGGGAAAGCAGGAAGGCGATGGCGGCGGCCACGTCGGCCGGCCGGCCCAGTCGGCCCAGGGGGATGCGCGCGGCCTGGGCGGCGGCGATGGCGGGGTCGAGGGCGCGGCGGGCGGCGCTCTCCTTCTCGATGAAGCCCGGCACCACGGCGTTGACGGTGGCTCCGGGGGCCGCCTCCAGGGCCAGCGCCCGCACCAGCGCCTCCACCCCCGCCTTGGCCGCCGCGGTGGCGGGAAAGGCGGGCATGTCGGGACGGAACACGTGCGCGACGAAGCTGGAGACCGCCACCACCCGTCCGCCGCCCCTTTCGGTCAGCAGCGGCAGGGCGGCGCGGGCCAGACGCAGGAAGGCCCAGACGATGGCGTCGAGCGAACGGGCGAATCCGGCGTCGGTGAGGTCCGCAAGGCGGGTGCGGTCGGCGAATCCGGCGTTGCTGACCAGCCCATCGAGCTGCCCGAAGCGCGCGCGGGCGGCGGCCACCAGCGCGGCCGGCCCCTCGGGGGTGGCGAGGTCGGCCAGGGCGGTTTCCACCTCGGCTCCGGCGGCACGGGCCTCGGCCGCCACCGCCGCCAACGCGCCGGCACTGCGCCGCGTGGCCAGCAGCAGCCCCACGCCGGGGGCCGCGAGGCGCCGGGCGGTGGCCGCGCCGATGCCGCTCGCCGCCCCGGTGATGAGATGGACCCGTTCGATCATGCCGCCTGCTCCCATGCTGCCTGCTTCCTGCGCGATACCCGGCAGAGTGCCCTGTCGGGCCGCGCCGGAAAAGGCCGTCCGCGTTCCCCCTCCCGAAGCAACCGGTGGCACGCCGGGCCGGCTGCGCTACACTCCGGGCGGGCGTGCCGCATGTCGCCACACATCCGAGGAAGGTCACAAGATGAAGCTGTTGCGCTGGGGCCCGGCGGGCGCCGAAAAGCCGGGCATGCTGGATTCCGAGGGCCGCATCCGCGACCTCTCCGATATCGTCGCCGACATCGATGCCGCCGTCCTGACTCCCGCGGGCCTGGCCAAGCTCGCCGCCTTCCGCCCCGAATCGCTGCCGCTGCTGCACGGCGAGCACCGCATCGGCCCCTGCGTGGCGCGGCCGACCAATTTCGTCTGCATCGGCCTCAACTACGCCGACCATGCCGCCGAGACCGGCCTGCCCCTCCCCAAGGAGCCGGTGGTGTTTCTCAAGGCGCTCTCCGCCTTCAACGGCCCCTACGACCCGGTGAAGATCCCCCGCGGCTCGGAAAAGACCGACTGGGAGGTGGAGCTGGCCGTCGTCATCGGCACGCCCGCCCGCTACGTCGCCGAGGAGGAGGCGCTGGCGCACGTCGCCGGCTACTGCGTGGTCAACGATGTCAGCGAGCGCAGCTACCAGATGGAGCGCGGCGGCACCTGGGACAAAGGCAAGGGCTGCGAGACTTTCGCCCCCACCGGCCCGTGGCTGGTCACCCGCGACGAGATCGCCGACCCGCAGGCGCTCGACCTGTGGAGCGCGGTGGACGGGGTGCGCATGCAGAACGGCAACACCCGCACGATGATCTTCGGGGTCGAAAAGCTGGTCTCCTACGTCAGCCAGTTCTTCGCGCTGCAGGTGGGCGACATCATCTCCACCGGCACGCCGCCCGGGGTCGGCCAGGGCCACAAGCCGGAGCCGATCTATCTGCGCGCCGGCCAGACCATGAAGGTGGGGGTGGCCGGTCTCGGCGAACAGTGCAACCGGCTGGTGGACGCCTGAAATCCCGCGGCCGGACGCCCAAGAAACATTCGGCTGACACAACTTCACGGACCTTCGTGAAATTCTTCGCTTTTCGGCGCATGGCCGGTTGACGGGTCCGGGGGACTGGGAGAAGGAGGAGCCCCCCGGAGCGGACCTGTCATGCCCCCTTCCAGCCGCCGCCTGCTGCTGCTGCTGATTCTCGGAACCACCGCACTGCGCCTGGCCGCGGCGGAAGGAGTGGGACTCGGCATCGACGAAAGCTACATGGTCGCCGCCGGGCGGACTCTGCGCTGGGGCTACTTCGACCATCCGCCGTTGGCCTGGTGGCTGGCGCACGCGGCCGCCTGGCTGTTCGGCACCGACGCGGCCATGGTGGTGCGGCTGCCCTTCATCGCCCTCTTCGCGGTTTCCACCTACTGCATCTACTGGCTGGGCAACCGGGTGGCAGGGCCACGGGCGGGGTTGTGGGCGGCAGTGGCGCTGAACCTCGCGCCGATGTTCGGCGTGACCACCGGCTCGTGGGTGCTGCCCGACGGCCCCCTGATGGCCGCCCTGCTGGCGGGCGCGGTGCTGCTGATGCAGGCGCTGGAAGCCCCGCCGACACTGAAATCCGCCTGGGGTGCGTGGCTGGGGGCGTCCGTCTGCCTGGGGCTGGCGCTGCTCTCCAAATACAGTGCCGTGCTGGCCCCGCTCGGCCTGCTGGGGTTCCTGCTCACCAGCCCGACGCACCGCCCCTGGCTGCGCCGGCCGCAGCTGTGGATCGGGGTGGCGCTGGCCCTGGCGCTGTTCGCCCCGGTGCTGGTGTGGAACGCGAGCCACGGCTG
>CALNAL010000308.1 GCA_937874445.1 uncultured Acetobacteraceae bacterium
CCACCTGCCAGCCCACCAGCGCGGCCAGCAGCGAGCCCGGCCCCGGCGCCATGCGCGAGAGGGCGAAAAGATTGAGGAACTGCGGATCGCTCATCCACTGGTAGACCCCCGCCGACTGGCGATGGATGTCGGCGATCACGCTCTGCCCGCCGCCGACCGAGAGGAAGGAAAGCGGCAGGAACACGATCAACAGATGCCAGAGGGGATGCTCGTCCACGGCGGCTAGGCTCCCCGGCGCAGGCGGAAGGCGGCGATCGCCACGCTGACCGGGGCAGCCACCAGCACCACCTCCAGCAGCGGCAGGCGGAAAGCGAAGATCGCCACGAAGGTGGCCGCCATCACCAGGGTCGAGGGCACCGAATCGGCGGCCCGCCATGCTGCCCGCGCGCCCATCTGCAGCGACAGGCCGATCGCGGCGGCGGCGATGCCGGCCAGTGCCACATGCACCCCGCGATAGCCCGACAGCTGCTCGAAACCCGCCAGCAGCGCCACCGCCACGAACAGCGCCGGCACCACCATGCCGAGCACGCCCACCAGCGCCCCGGCCCCGCCGCGCATCCGGTAGCCCACCCAGACGGAGAGGTTGACGACGTTCACCCCGGGAAACGCCTGCGCCAGGGCCAGCCCGGTGAGGAACTCCTCCTCGCTCATCCAGCAGCGGTTCTGCACGAATTCGCGCATCATCCACCCGCTCAGCCCGCCGCCGAAGCTGGTCAGGCTGATCTTGGTGAACACCACGAAGATGCGCCACAGGCCGGGAGGCTCACCTCCGGCGGCCGTCTCCTCGGAACGCTCCGGCATGGCGGGTCTCCCCTGCTGCGGGACAAGCCAGGACTCTTCCGCCCCAACCGGGGAGCCTGCCGCGCGATGCCATCAGGCCTCCTTGGGGCCGACCAGCGCGATGAGCTTCTCGGTGTCGCGGGCGAACTGGCGGATGCCCTCGGCCAGCTTCTCGCAGGCCATGGCGTCGTCGTTCATCCGCCAGCGGAAACGCGGCTCGTCGAGCTCCAGCTTCTGCGGCGCCGGGCCGCCGGCGACGAGGGCACGCGGCACGTCGCCCTGGGCGGCGCGCAGCTCCTCGATGAGCGCGGGGCTGATGGTCAGCCGGTCGCAGCCGGCCAGGGCGAGGATCTGCCCGATGTTGCGGAAGGAGGCGCCCATCACCACCGTCTTGTAGCCGAAGCTCTTGTAGTAGCTGTAGATCTCGCGCACCGAGCAGACGCCCGGATCTTCCTCCGGCGTGGCGCCGACGGTGCCGTGGGCCTTGTACCAGTCGGTGATGCGCCCGACGAAGGGCGAGATCAGGAACACGCCGGCCTCGGCGCAGGCCACCGCCTGGGCCAGGCTGAAGATCAGCGTCAGGTTGCACTTGATGCCGCGGCGGGTCAGCTCGGCGGCGGCCTGCACGCCCTCCCAGGTGGCGGCCACCTTGATGAGGATGCGCGAGGTGTCCATCCCGGCCTCGCGGTAGAGGCCGACGATGCGCTCGGCCCGCGCGATGGTGGCGGCGGAATCGAAGGAAAGACGCGCATCCACCTCGGTGGAGACGTAGCCCGGCACGATGCGGAGCAGCTCGCTGCCGAAAGTGACGGCGAGCTTGTCGATCAGCAGATCATTGCGCCGGGCGGGGTCGCTCTCGTGGGCCTTGGCCCAGGCGACGGCCTTCTCGATGAGGGGCGCGTACTGCGGCTGGCTGGCGGCGCGCAGGATGAGGCTGGGATTGGTGGTGCAGTCCTGGGCGCCGAGAGCCCGCAGCTTGTCGATCTCGCCCGAATCGGCGACGATCACGGAATACTTGGCGAGTCCGGTGAGCTTGTCGGTCATCGCGTTTATGCCTTTGCCTTCGTGTGAGCGGGGACCACGCCGGCGCGAAGCACCTTCGGGGCCCTTTTGTGATGATAGCCGACTTCGAGACAGCCGATCGCGATGTCCATAGCTTTCCTCCGTGGCCAATGCCCGCAGGGGCTGATCTCGCCACGGCCGGGGCCACGGCGACCGGCGGAAGCTATGGCCGGTGCGGGGAAGCGTCAACGATGGGCCGCGCGGTCCCGGGGGAACCGGAGGACGAGCCGGCCTTCCCGGGGACGAAGCAGAAAAGTGAAAGCTTGTCGCCAACTCGGGGGGGAATTAGCTTGTGATTAACTTTTCCCCGGATCTCCCCCTCATGCCGGATGGCGCCCTGTTCTCCCTCCAGCCGGCCTGCCTCGGCCGCAATGCCTTCGGCGAGATCCACCTTCTCGCCACCTTCCGGCATGCCCTCGACGCGCTGGCGGAGGCGCTGCCCGGCGCCCCGCTCTACGACGTGCTGGATGGTACCGGCGCGCGGATGACACGCCCCTCCAGCCCCGAGGCCTTCGCCGAGCCGGTCGAGATGTTCGACATCACCCTCGACGCGCCGCACGCCGTGGTGGTCTACGACGATGTCCTGGCCGACCGTCTGGGCGCGGCCTTTCCGGAGCTACCCTGCGCGCCGCGCCACGAGCCGGACGGCGTGGCCTTCGAGCTGGAAGCCGAGGATCTCGCGCGGGACCCCTTCGGCCTCACCCATCTTTCTCCCGACATGCAGGCGGTCCTGGACGAAACCAGCCGGATGGCGCCAGACGTCCCCGCCCGCCTGTTCGCCGCCGACGGGGAGCCGGTGCACGACCGCCCCTCCTCCTTCGCCGAGCAGCTCGCCCCCTTCGCCGAGGAAACGTTCAGCGCGCAGAACGGCAGCGAGCCGCACTGGCTGGTGCTGGCCCCGCCGGCGGCGGCCGCCTTTGCCCGGCGCCGGCCGGGTCTGGCGCAGTGCCGCCTCGCCGATCTGGAAGCCCTGTGGCGCCGTGCACGCAGGGATGGCTGAACCGGCTCTGGCAACCTCGGTCAGCATTTTGTAACGTCCCGTCCCGCACAGAATCGGGACTCGCGGAATTGACCCCTCATCCCCGCCACCTTCTGCAGATCGAGGGCCTCCATCCGCCCGAGATCGCGGACATGCTGGAGCTTGCGGAGAGCTACGCTCTCCTCAACCGCTCCGGAAAAACCCAGCGCGACCTCCTGCGTGGTCGGACGCTCATCAATCTGTTTTTTGAAAACTCGACGCGCACACGCACCAGCTTCGAGCTGGCGGGCAAGCGCCTCGGTGCCGACGTCATCAACATGTCGGTGCAGACCTCCTCGGTCGCCAAGGGCGAGACGCTGCTCGATACCGCGGCGACGCTGAACGCCATGCACTGCGACCTGCTGGTGGTGCGCCACAACCTCTCCGGCGCGCCCCACCTGCTCTCGCAGAAGGTGGACGCCTCGGTCATCAATGCCGGCGACGGCACCCACGAGCACCCCACCCAGGCGCTGCTCGACGCGTTGACCATCCGCCGCCATCTCGGCCGGCTGGAGGGTCTGCTGGTGGTGATCTGCGGCGACGTCACCCACAGCCGGGTGGCACGCTCCGACATCCTGCTGCTCACCACCATGGGCGCGCGGGTGCGGGTGTGCGGCCCGGCCACGCTGATCCCGCCCGAGATCGAGCGCATGGGCGTCGAGGTGTTCACCGACGTGCGCCCCGCTCTGGAGGGCGCGGACGTGGTGATGATGCTGCGCCTGCAGAAGGAGCGCATGGCGCACGGCCTGGTGCCGAGCGCGCGCGAGTATTTCCGCTTCTGGGGCCTCGATGCCGCCAAGCTCGCCTGGGCCCAGCCCCATGCGCTGGTGATGCATCCCGGCCCGATCAACCGCGGCATCGAGATCGACAGCGCGGTGGCCGACGATATCGAGCACAGCGTGATTCACGAACAGGTCGAAATGGGCGTCGCCGTGCGCATGGCGGTGCTGGATATCCTCTCGCGGCGGGGGCCGGGCAATGAGTGAGGTCCTGATCGAGAACGTCCGGCTGATCGACCCGGCCGCCGGACTGGACACCTCCGGCGCCCTGCTGGTGCGCGAGGGCCGCATCGCCGACCTCGGCCCCGCCCTCGGGCGCCCCGAGGGTGCCGAGGTGATAGACGGCGCCGGCGCGGTGCTGTGCCCGGGGCTGGTGGACATGCGAGTCTCGCTGGGCGAGCCCGGCCACGAATACCGCGGCACGGTCGAGACCGCGGCGCTGGCGGCGGCAGCCGGCGGCATCACCACTCTCGCCGCCCTGCCCGACACCGACCCCGCGATCGACGATCCGGCGCTGGTGCGCTTCCTGATCGCCCGCGGCCACGAGACCGCCAGCCTCGACGTGCTGCCCTACGGCGCGCTCACCCGCGGCTGCGCCGGCGAGGAGATGGCCGAGCTGGGCCTGCTGCGCGACGCCGGCGCGGTGGCCTTCGGCGACGGCGCCCGCGCCATCGACCCGGCACGGATGCTGTATCTCGCCCTGAGCTACAGCCGCGGCCTCGGCGCGCGCATCGTCCAGCACCCCGAGGAGCCCTCGCTGGCCTCCGGCGGGGCGGCCACGCGCGGCGAGCTTGCCACCCGGCTGGGCCTGCCCTCCATCCCCCCCGCCGCCGAGGCGATCATGGTGGCGCGCGACCTCCGCCTGGCCGAAATAACGAAGGGCGCGCTGCATTTCGCCCACGTCTCCACCGCCGAGGCGCTGGAGCTGATCCGCGCCGCCAAGGCCCGGGGCGTGGATGTCACCTGCGACACCGCACCGCCGTACTTCGACCTCAACGAGACGGCGATCGGCGCCTACCGCACCTACGCCAAGCTCTCTCCCCCGCTGCGCGCCGAAGCCGACCGCGCCGCGGTGGCGGCCGCCCTGGCCGACGGCACCATCGACGCCATCGCCTCCGACCACACCCCGCGCGACGCCGACGACAAGCGCCTGCCCTTCGCCCAGGCGGCCGCGGGTGGCGTGGGCCTGACCACCCTGCTGGCGGTGACCCTCGCGCGCGTGCATGCCGGCGAGATCGGGCTGGCCGAGGCCTTGGCGCTGCTGACCTGCAAGCCCGCCAAACTGCTCGGCAGCCCCGCCGGCACCCTGGCCAAGGGGGCCGCGGCCGACCTCTGCCTGTTCGATCCGGACCGGATCTGGCAGGTCGAAAGCGGCAAGCTGCCCGGCAAGGCGCAGAACACGCCCTTCGACGGCCGAGCCCTCGAAGGCGTGGTGCTCGGCACCTGGAAGAACGGCCGGCGCGTCTTCGGCTCCCCCGCGGCATGACGACAGCGGGACCTGCCGTGCCGCCGCACAGCACGCTGCCGCGCACGGTCGCGGCGGCGGCGCTGCTGGCGGTGGCGCTGCTGCCGGCGTTCTTCGTCCTCTACCGCCTCAGTCTGTTCAACACCCTGCCGCGCGACGACTACGCACCCTACCTGCTGGCCCTGCTCGGCCGGCCGGGCGGGGCGTTCGCCGAATCGCCCTACGCCTACCGCATCCTGTCGGTGCTGGCGGCGGCGCCGTTCTATTTCGCGCTGCCGGTGATCCCGCTGACCAACACCCCTCCCGGCCTTCCCGTGGAGACGCTGCGCGCCACCGCCGCCTTCGCGATGCTCGCCCATCTGGCGCTGGTGGGCAGTGCGGTCGCGGCCTACCGCCTGGCACGCGACCGCGCCGCGGCCCCGCCCGGGGTGGCCCTGATCGCCGGCGTCCTCCTCTACGGGCTGAGCTGGTACACGCAGGTGGTCGCGATCGACCCCCTCGCCCTGCTGTTCATCACCCTCGGGCTCTATCTGGTGCCGCGGCCGGCCGGCTTTGCCGGGCTGATGCTGCTGTCCGTCGCCGTCAACGAGAAAATCCTCATCGTCTTTTTCCTCTGGCTCGGCCTGCGCCTGCTGCTCGTCCCCTCCGACCGCCCGGTGCTGACCCTTCCCTGGCTCGCCAGCCTGGCCGCCCTCCTGCTCTACGGCGCGCTCGTGACGGGCCTGCACATCCCCGGCAACAGCTACCAGCTGGAGCCCGGCGGCTATCTCGCCACGCTGCGCACCAACCTGGCCGCCCAGATCTCCGCCCGCGGCGTGCTGCTCAACGGCCTGCCCGTCGCGCTGCTGCTGGCGCTGGGCCTCGCCGGGCACCGCCCAGGAGCACGGCCGCCAACCGGGCCGGGCTGGCGCCTGTTCCGCCCCGCCGATCTGCTGATGATCCCCCTGATGGCCGCGGTGGCCCTGGTGCTGACGCAGTTCTTCCAGGTCGGGCGGCTGGTGATGCACGCCGCCCCGCTGTTCCTGGTGCCGGCGGCCGGCATGCTGTCTGCCCGTCTCGGGAGTCCCCGGCCATGATGCTCGCACTGCTAGCCCTGGCCGGCTACCTGCTCGGAGCCATCCCCTTCGGGCTGGTGCTGACGCGGGCGGCCGGGTTGGGCGACATCCGCGCCATCGGCTCGGGCAACATCGGCGCCACCAACGTGCTGCGCACCGGGCGCAAGGGCCTGGCCGCGGCCACGCTGGGGCTCGACGCGGCCAAGGGTGCCGCCGCGGTGCTGCTCGGCGGGGCCGCGGCCGGCGAACCGGGGCTGGTGGTGGCCGGGATCACGGTGGTGCTGGGGCATCTCTTTCCGGTGTGGCTCGGCTTCAAGGGCGGCAAGGGGGTGGCCACCGGCTTCGGCGTGCTGCTCGCCGCCGCCCCGCTGGCCGGCGTGGCCTCGGGCGGGGTGTGGCTGGTGATGGCGCTCGCCACCCGCATCTCCTCGGCTTCCGCGCTGGTCGCCTGTGTGGCCGCGCCCTTCCTGGCCTGGATCTTCGAGGCCTCGGTGCCCACCGAAGCGCTGGTCGGCGCCGTCGCCCTGCTGATCGTGCTGCGCCATCACGCCAACATCCGCCGCCTGCTGGCCGGCACCGAGCCCCGGATCGGGACGGGGAAGTGAGCGGCGACCTCGACCGCCTGCGGCTCGCCCGCACCACAGGGGTCGGCCCGGTCACCTATCGCCGCCTGCTGTCCCGCTACGGCACCGCCACGGCGGCGCTGGA
>CALNAL010000309.1 GCA_937874445.1 uncultured Acetobacteraceae bacterium
GAGCTGGCCCGTGCGGCGATCTGGTTGGTGGCCTGGGGCGAAAGTGGACGGGCACAGTCTTTCCTGCTGCGGCTGGGCGACACCCTCTCCGACCCTGTCGACCGCCTGCTGACAGCACGCCTGGCCGAAGGGCTGGGCCTGCCGCAGACGGCCATCGGGGTGGCCCGCCGTGCCGGCCGCGACGGCCTGACCCTGCTGCCCCAGGGCTGGCCGCTGGCGGCCTCCATCCCCGCCGGCTCCGGGGTCGAGCCCGCGCTGGTGCTGGGCGTGATCCGCCAGGAAAGCAGCTTCGACACCGCCACGGTCAGCCCGGCCGGCGCACGCGGGCTGATGCAGCTGATGCCCGCCACGGCCGCCGAGGTCGCGACCCGGCAGGGGCTGCATCTCGGCCCGACCACCCTCACCGCCGACCCGCAGACCAACATCCTGCTCGGCACCACCTATCTCGCGGGCCTGCTGGCACGCTTCCAGGGCGCTGTGCCACTGGCCGTCGCCGCCTACAACGCCGGCCCCGGCCGGGTGACCGACTGGCTCTCCGGCTACGGCGACCCGCGCACCGCCGGCGGCCCCGAGATGATCGACTGGATCGAAGAGATTCCGATCGGCGAGACGCGCAACTACGTCCAGCGCGTGCTGGAAAATCAGGTCGTCTATCGCGCCGAACTCGCCGCCCCCCAGGACTCTCCGAAGACGGCTCCGCAGCAGCCGTAGGGCCTGCCCCGCCGCGGCCGGATAGAAAGCCGGGCATGTGTCAATGCGTTGACAGAATTCGCCCCCTGCGCGGCCTAGCGTGCGCCCTCGAACCGGTATTCGACGGCACGAAGGCGCATCTCATGAAGATTACCACGCTGACCCCTTTCATTCTCCACGTCCCCGTGACGAAAAGCGTGATCGGCGATGCCGTTCACAAGATCACCCACTGGGGCATGCCTGGGGTGATGATCGGCACGGACGAGGGAATAGTCGGATACGGCTATGGCGGAACGCATGCCGATCTGGTCACCGACCGCCTCATCACGACACTCATCACCGACGTCTTCGGCCCCATGCTCCTGGGCGAGGACCCCTGCTCGGTACAGCACCTGTATCGCAAGCTCCTGCGCAGCTCCACGAACATCTGGGTGGGCCGTGGAGGGCTGCTGCAGCTGGCACTTTCCGCGATCGACATCGCCCTGTGGGACATCAAGGCCAAGGCGGCGAAGCAACCGCTGTGGCGCGTCCTCGGCGGCAGCCCGGCCGATAAGGTGGCCGCCTACAATACCGACTGCGGCTGGCTGGTGCGCAGCACGCCGGAGCTGGTGGACGACTGCAAGAAGATGGTGTTCGAGAAAAACTTCGGCGCCATCAAGATGAAGATCGGCAAGCCCGATCCGCGCGAGGACATCCGTCGCATCGAGGCGGTGCGCAGGGCGATCGGCGACGACAAGCGCCTGATGGTCGATGCGAACGGCAAATGGGACATCGCCACGGCCAAACAGTTCGCACCGCTGCTGGCGGACTACGACATCACCTGGTTCGAGGAGCCTCTCTGGCACGAGGATGTTGCCGCGCACAAGCTCCTGGCCCGGCGGATCAATACGCCCATCGCCCTCGGGGAACTTCTCTACACGTTCGATCAGTTCCGGGAATTCGTCCAGGCCGGCGCGGTGGACTATCTCCAGCCCGACGCCACGCGCTGCGGAGGCCTGACAGCGGTGTGGCAGATCGCCGATCTGGGGCTGGCGTTCAACCTTCCGGTCACGCCCCACCACGGCGACATGATGCAGGCGCAGCTGCACCTGGTCATGGCCCATCCCGCCTGCTCGCTGCTGGAATACATTCCCTGGGCGCTGGACTGCTTCGTCGATCCCGTCGTGGTCCGCGACGGATTCTACGAAGTCCCCACCGCCCCGGGCGCCGGAACGACTCTGCGCACCGAGGCCCTTGAGCGTTTCAACGTCCTGTAGGCTGCCGCTCCCGCAATGACCTGCGGGAGCGTACGCATCACAACAATAACCGGAGGTAACGACCATGATGATGACACGGAAGAACTTTCTGGGAGGCACTCTGGGAGGGCTCGCCCTGATGGCCCTGCCCCGGTCGGGCCGCGCCGCGGGCACGCTCCGCTTCAAGATGGGGTTCAATGATCCGGA
Organism: uncultured Acetobacteraceae bacterium; assembly: GCA_937874445.1. Taxonomy (GTDB): domain Bacteria; phylum Pseudomonadota; class Alphaproteobacteria; order Acetobacterales; family Acetobacteraceae; genus Rhodovastum. Next base: position 2,133 of record CALNAL010000309.1, read on the forward strand.
CGGCAGCGTCTACGTCCAGGGCGGCAAGAAGATCGCCGAGGAGATTGCGCGCCTGACCGACAACCAGATCCAGGTCGACGTCTACAGCAGTGCCCAGCTCGGGGGCGAACGCGACATGTACGAGGGGGCGCAGATCGGCTCGATCGACATGCCGACCTGCGTCAACACGGTGCTGAGCTCCTTCATCCCCGAGGCCACGATCCTCGACCAGCCCTTCATCTTCGACACTGCCGATCAGGCGCACGCGGCGATAGACGGCAAGGTCGGCGATCTCATCGCCCAGAAGTCCCTCGCCCAGGGCGTTCACCTGGTCGGATGGCTGGAGTCCGGATTCCGCGACGTCTTCTCCGATCGCCCCATCAAGTCCCTCGATGATTTCAAGGGATTCAAGATCCGCACGATGGAGAACCGCATGCAGATCGCGGCCTTCAACGCGCTCGGGGCGGTGGCGACGCCGATGGCGTACGGAGAGCTGTTCACGGCCCTGCAGCAGCGTACCGTGGACGGATGCGAGAACGCCGTCGGCAACATGATCACCAGCCGCTTCTACGAGGTTCTCAAGCACGTCACCTACACGCACCACCAGTTCACCTATATCGCCGTCGGATTCTCCGACAAGGCGTGGAACCAGATCCCGAAGCCCCTCCAGCCGAAGGTCATGGAAGCGGTCCACAACGGTGTGGTGTTCCAGAGGAAACTCCTTGAAGACTTCAACGCCGGGTCCATCGATCAGCTGAAAAAGCTGACCGTCCAGTTCTACGAGGTGGACCGCAAGGCGATGAAGGCGCGTGTCCTCCCGGCGCTGGAATCCTTCCGCAAGCAGATGTCGAAGGAATGGCTCAAGGCCCTCGATCAATACATCGCCTAGGAGGCCCGGATGGCGGCGGAAGCCCGGCACCGTTCGGGGCCTCCGCCGCCGCTCTCTCCCGCTGCAGATCGCGGATGTCGTGCGGCAATGCGCCGCCGACGAGACGATGGGCGGCCTTCCTGCGTCACAGGGACAGGAATCGGATATGAGAAAAATAACTGGCGCCTTTCAAAGGCTGGAAGAGCTTCTCATCGCTGTATCATTTTCGATCATGGTGGTCTCCTCGTTCGCACAAGTGGTGAACCGCAACTTCATCGGCGGAGGCGTGTCCTGGTTCGAGGAGCTGTCGCGATATTGCATGATCTACATGGCCCTTCTGGCAACGGAACTCGGGCTGCGTGACGGAACCCAGGTGGCCGTCAGCGCCTTCACCGACAAGTGCGGGCCCACCCTGCGCCTTGCGTTGTCCATGCTCTCCCAGGCGATCGTCATCGTGTTTTCCGTCATCGTCTTCGTGACCTCGTTTCAGCTCCTGCAGAAGCAGGTCGCCTACGGGGCCCACTCGGCCGGCTTGGACATGCCGATGTACATTCCGTATTTTGCGCTTCCCCTCAGCTTCGCCATTATCGCCGTCGTCCAGTCGGCCCGCCTGCTCGCCTCCATCCGCAGGGCCTCGGGCGGACCTGGCCAGGTCGCGGGAGGTCCCCAGCCATGATCGGGGCTATTCTCTTCGGTCTGTTCGGAATCCAGCTGATCATCGGCGTCCCGATCGCCGTTGCTCTCGGCGTGGCAACGATGGTCTGCATGCTGGTGATGGGCGTTCCCGTCGCGGTCGTGGCGCAGCGCATCTTCACCGGCCTGGATTCGACCTCCATCATGGCGATCCCATTCTTTGTCCTGGCCGGGAACCTGATGTCCGGAGGCGGCATCTCGCGGCGGCTGGTGGACTTCGTCAACAGCATCGTCGGCAAGGTGCAGGGGGGCATGGCCTATGCCATGGTCGCGGCCTGTGCCTTCTTCGCGGCCCTCTCCGGCTCCGCCCCGGCGACGGTCGTCGCCATCGGCTCGATGCTCTACCCGCAGATCGTCCGCCTGGGATATCCGAAAAAGAGGCTCGCCGGACTGCTCGCGGTGTCCGGTGGGCTGGGACCGATCATTCCGCCAAGCATCATCATGGTGGTGTACGGAACGATCACGAACTGTTCCATTAGCGACATGTTCACGGCCGGACTCGTGGCCGGCGCCATGATCACGGTCGTCCTGGCCACTCTCGCCATCCACTACTCCTACAAGGAGCACTGGCCGAAGGACGAAGGCAGCATCGACCTGAAGGTCTTCCTGAAATCGGCGTTCAAGGCTCTTCCGGCGGCTTTTCTTCCCGTCCTGATTCTCGGAGGAATCTACTCGGGAATCCAGACCCCGACAGAATCCGCCGCCACCGCGGTGATCTATTCGTTCCTTGTCGGGATGTTCATCTATCGCGAGATCAAGCCTGCCGATCTCTACGCGATCATCGTGGATTCCGCGAAGTCGAGCGCGATGGTGCTGTTCATCCTGGGGACCTCGACCGCGTTCTCCTGGCTGTTCACCTTCTCGGGAATCTCCCGCGCGCTGACGACCAGCATCGTGGCGCTCAACCTGACCCCGATGCTCTACTGCTTCGTGGTGGCGATCATCCTGCTGATCTTCGGCACGTTCCTGGAGGGCGCCGCGACGTGCATCCTTCTCGTGCCGGTCCTCTGGCCCATCGCCCAGCAGCTCGGGATCAACGTCATCCACTTCGGCATGATCGTCTCCATCTCCAACGTGATCGGAACGATGACTCCTCCTGTCGCCGTCAACCTCTTTGCGGCATCGAGCGTCACCGGCCTCAAGATGGAGCAGATCGCCAAGGGGGAGATGCCCTTCCTGATCGGGTTTACCCTGGTATTCTTCATCATCGTGTTCGTGCCCTGGTTCAGCACGTTCTTCCTCTCGTGAGGCGAAGGCGCCCCGCGGCGAGCCTGCGGGACGCCCTCCCTGGCTTTGCTTCCCGTGCGGCCAGAAACGGTTCGTGCCGCAGTCCCAAGTTGGAGATCATTCTATGTTGCGTTCAGAGGAAAGAGCCCGTCTGGAAGGCTGGCGGTTCCAGTCCCCGGAGACCGCGGGATTCCATGAAGTCATCGTGCCCGGGAAGGCCGACTGTTCCGCCATCTCGGTCGACCGCCTCAATCTTCCCGCAGGGAAAGGTTTCGATCTCAGAACAGGATCGCAGGAGATGCACCCGGTTCTGATCTCGGGCAAGGCGCGCCTCTCCGGGGCCCCGTTCGGCGGGCAGGAGATGAAGCGGTTCGACTCCTTCTATCTCCCCGCCGAGGCATCGGTCCGCATCGATGCCGTCGAGGACTGCGTGTTCTACATCGCCGGCGCCCATTTCGACGGCATCGGCGCTCCCTCGTTCCGTGCCTACGATGCCAACCTTCCGATCGGCGACATCCACCAGATCCACGGTGCCGGCGCCGGCCGAAGGGAGGTCATGTTCACGCTCGACACTGCGACGCCGGCCTCCCGCCTCATCTGCGGGCTGACCTGGGGAGGGCTCGGAACCTGGACGAGCTGGCCCCCCCATCAGCACGAGCATGATCTCGAAGAGGCCTATTGCTACTTCGACATGCCGGCCCCCAAATTCGGTTTCCACCTCAGCTACCTGAAAAGCGGCGAAACCGAGGATACCGTCGTCCATCAGGTTCACAGCGGCACCATGGTGATTGCCCCGCGTGGGTATCATCCCACGGTCGCCAGCCCTTCTGTGCAGAATACCTACTTCTGGGCACTCGCCTCCTTCCGACCCGAAAGTCGGCGCTACGACCTGGCAATTCTGGATCCGGCCTTCGCGAACAGCTGAAGGATCGCTTCGTTTCCCCGACGCCCCGACAGGGACGCCGGGGCAGCAGGAACCAAGGATGCATTGATGAATCTGGATGGAAAAGTCGCCCTGGTCACCGGGGCCGGACGCGGCATCGGGTATGCCATCGCCCGGAGTTTGTGCGAGGCGGGCGCGACCGTCTATCTCGCGAGCCGGAACGAAGCGGAACTGGAAAAGGCCCGGGCGGAATGCGACCCGCAGGGAACCGGCCGCGCCAGAACACTGCGGATGGATGTCTCCGACTCCCACTCGGTGGCGGTGGCAGGCCAGCGCCTCACGCAGGACGGCGGCAGGCTCGATATCCTCGTCAACAGTGCCGGCGTCAACCTGCGCGGCCCGGTCGAGACCTATCCCGAGGAGGCCTGGGATACCGTCATCGACACCAATCTCAAGGGCGTCTTCCTCACCGCACGGATGGCTTATCCGATGCTGAAGAAGCAGGGCGGCAAGGTCGTCAACATCGCGTCCCTGATGTCGGAGATCGCCCGCCCGACCATCGCCGCCTACGTCGCTTCGAAAGGCGGCGTGCGCCAGTTGACGAAGGCCCTGGCTGTCGAGTGGGCCCCCGACAACATCCAGGTCAATGCCATCGCGCCAGGTTTCATCGCAACCGAAATGAACCTGCCGTTGACGCGTGACGAGACCTTCAATGCCATGGTCATCGGCCGCACGCCGGCGCGGCGCTGGGGAACCCCCGAGGACATTTCCGGGACGGCCCTGTTCCTCGTGTCCCCAGCTTCCGATTTCCTGACCGGCCAGATCATCACCGTGGATGGCGGATTGCTGGCGTCCCTGTAGAACCCCGCCCCGGCGGGAAATCGGCAACTGGCCACAGCGTGCAAAGGAACCTTTGAAAGATGCAGCAGGGAAGCGGCTCCGTAGCCGGCAGCGCAGTCACCGGCAGCGTAATGACCGGAATCGCAACGGTGCGGCCGGCACGGAGCCGCCGTCTTCCCGGATTATCCTTCATCGGCTGTCTCTTATACACATCTGACGCTGCCGACGAAGGCTTAGGTGTAGA
>CALNAL010000310.1 GCA_937874445.1 uncultured Acetobacteraceae bacterium
ATCGGCGCTGTCGGCCATCGCCATGGGCGTGCCGTCGGCGGCGTGGATGGCCCAGGCCCGGGCCCCGTTCAGCAGGACCGGCTTGACGTAGGCAATCTGGCTCACGCCCAGGCCGGCCAGCTGCTCGGGGGTGATGTGACGGATGTCGATGCGCACGAGATGCGAAGTCTCGGGGTGCGACGTCTCGGGGAAATCTTCGGTGTCGGTCATGATCACTCTCCCGGCGGGCGGGATGCCTGCGGCCGTTCCCGTACCGCCCTGTCGGCTCAGCCTTCCTTGCTGCCCTCGACCACGGCGCCGTTGCCCGCGTTGGCAGGAAGCGGACGGCGGATCTCGATGGTCTTGACCCGGCTCTCCGGCTGCGGGCGGGCGAGGTCGATGTGCAGCAGTCCGTTGTCGAGCCAGGCGCCGCGGACCTCGATGCCCTCGGCCATCACGAAGGCCCGCTGGAACTGGCGGGCCGCGATGCCGCGATGGAGGAAGATGCGCCCCTCGCTGTCGTCGGTCTGGCGGCCGCGGATCACCAGCTGGTTGTCCTCCTGCGTGATCTGCAGGTCATCCATGGTGAAGCCGGCCACTGCCAACGTGATGCGCAGGGCCGTGGGGCTGACCTGCTCGATGTTGTAGGGCGGATAGCCGTCGGAGGAGGTCTTGGCGGCCCGCTCAAGCATCTGCTCGAGATGGTCGAACCCCAGAAACAACGGCGATGTGAAGACGCGGGTGGTCACGGAGTAGCCTCCTCCTGAAGAGCGAAGCGCCACCGGGCCCCGCCAGGCGGCGACCCGATGGAGCAAATGTGGGCGTTTTCGTCCCTCTTGCAAGGTCTTCCGCCGTTGATCCGCACCCCCGGCCTCGCTACATGACCGGACATGGACGCATCCACCCCCACCGATCTCCTCGCGGACTACGCGGGCGCCGAGCTGCTGCCCATCCTGATCGCTCCGCATCCGGGGCTGAAGGCGCGCTGCCGCCCGGTCCGCTCCGAGGACACCGAGCTGGTGCGCGGCCTCATCCCGCGCATGTTCGCCACGATGTACAAGGCTCCCGGCATCGGGCTCGCCGCCCCGCAGGTCGGGCTCCCGCTGCGCATGGTCATCGTCGATCTGATGCCCGACGAGCGGCGCGAACCCTACGTGATGATCAACCCCGAGGTGGTGGCCTGCTCCGGGGAGCGGGCCCCCCACGAGGAGGGCTGCCTCTCGCTGCCCAACCAGTATGCCCAGGTCGTCCGCCCCGCAGTAGTGAAGGTACGCTTCACCGACGAGACCGGCGGCCGGCGCGAGGTGCAGGCCGACGGGTTGCTCGCCGCCTGCATGCAGCACGAGATCGACCACCTCGACGGCACGCTGTTCGTCGATCATCTCTCCGCCCTCAAGCGCAACATGATCCTCCGCCGCCTGGCCAAGGAGCAGAAGGCGCTGAAGGAACAGGCCCGCTGAAGATGCGTCTCGCCTTTCTCGGCAGTCCGGATTTCGCCGTTCCGGCGCTGCGTGCGCTGGTCGAGGCCGGCCACGAGGTCGCCGCAGTGTACTGCCAGCCCCCCCGCCCCGCCGGGCGCGGACAGGCGGTGCGGCCCTGCCCGGTGCAGCGCGCCGCCGAGCTGATGGACCTGCCCGTGCGCACCCCCGCGCGGCTGCGGCACGATGCCGCCGAGCATGCCTTCTTCGCCGGGCTCGGGCTGGATGCCGCGGTGGTGGCCGCCTACGGGCTGATCCTGCCGCCGGCCATGCTGGAGGCGCCGCGGCGCGGCTGCCTGAACATCCATGCCTCGCTGCTGCCGCGCTGGCGCGGGGCGGCGCCGATCCAGGCCGCGCTGCTCGCCGGCGACCCCGAGAGCGGCATCACCGTGATGCAGATGGACGCCGGGCTCGACACCGGCCCGATGCTGCTGCGCGCGGCGGTGCCGATCACCGGGGCGACCGACGCCACCGCCCTGCACGACGCGCTGGCCAGCCTGGGCGCGCGGCTGATCCTGCGCGCGCTCAACGAGGCCCCTGCTCCGGTGCCCCAGCCCGCCGAGGGCGCCACCTACGCCCCCAAGCTCACCCGCGAGGACGGCCGGCTCGACTGGACCCGGCCCGCCGAGGAGCTGGCGCGGCGGGTGCGCGCGCTCAACCCCTGGCCCGGCACCTTCACCACGCTCGCCGGCGCCCCCTTCAAGATCCACGCGGCGCAGGTCGTGGCGGAAAGCGACATGCCCGAGGGCCTCGCCAGCGCCCTTCCGGGCGACACGCTCGACGATGCCCTGCTGATCGCCTGCGGCACCGGCGCGCTGCGGCTGGTCCGCGTGCAGGTGCCCGGCCGCGCGGCGCTGGACGCCCCGGCCTTCCTGCGCGGCCACGCCGTGCCCGCGCGGACCCGCCTGGGCTGAAATGCCCCTCTACGCGCTGAAGCTGGAATACGACGGCACCGGCTGCGTCGGCTGGCAGTGGCAGGAAAACGGGGTCTCGCTGCAGGGGCTGCTGGAGGCCGCCGCGGCCAGGCTCAACGCGGGGGCGCCGGTGGCCTCGGTGGTGGCCGGGCGCACCGACGCCGGGGTGCATGCCGAGGGCCAGGTGGCACAGATCGACCTGCCCCGCGAGATCGCTCCGGACCGGCTGCGCGACGCCCTCAACTTCCATCTCAAGCCGCACCCGCTGGTGGTGCTGGCCGCCGCCCTCGCGCCCGCGGGGTGGAACGCCCGCTTCTCGGCGATCGGGCGCTCCTACCGCTACCGCATCCTCAACCGCCGCCCCCGTCCCGCGCTGTGGGAGGGGCGGGCGTGGCATGTCGAACATCCGCTCGACGTGGCCGCCATGAACGCCGCCGCCGCCTCGCTGCTGGGACGGCACGACTTCACCTCCTTCCGCGCCGCCGCCTGCCAGGCCAAGTCGCCGGTGCGCACGCTCGACCGGCTGGAGGCACGCCGCACCGGGGAGATCATCGAGGTGGTGGCCGAGGCGCGCTCGTTCCTGCACCACCAGGTGCGCAACATGGTGGGCACGCTGAAGCTGGTGGGCGAAGGGCGCTGGCCGGTGGACCGCGTGGCCGCCGCGCTCGCCGCCTGCGACCGCAGCGCCGCCGGGCCGACCGCCCCGGCCGAGGGGCTCGCCCTCGTCGCCGTGCGCTATCCGCTCGATCCCTTCGCCTGAAGGCGCGACGGCAAGGCAAGGAAGGAAGGCGTTCTTCTTGCGAGCAAGAAGAACCAAGAAAGCTTTATTCGTTAAGGATTCCGTGCCCGGGGCAGTCGCGGAGCCAAATGAACAAAAGTCCTTTTGCTTCTTTTCCGAAAGGCAAAAGAAGACCTTGCCTTTCTTCCCGGGCAGGGATCCCGAGCCGCCTGGAGCGGGAGGCGTTCGCGCGCGCTCACGCCTCCCGCTCTAGCTCTTTATTTCCTCGCGCGATTCAGACATTTGGCGATTCCGCCAAATGTCATCGCGCTCTAGGGCACGGGCGTAGCCTCCCGCAGGACCAGCGTGACGGAGCCCACCCAGCGGGTCTCGAATTTCAGGCGCACGGGGATCATGGGGCCGCCGGGCACGGCGCGGGCCAGCCAGGCGGCGCCCTCGTGGGGCTCGCGGGCCCAGTCCGCATCGTCATTGCGGAAGCCGGCGAGCTGACGCCCGACGAACCGGCAGAGCAGGGTAGCTCCAAGCCAAGGGCCGGCATCCCCCGGGGAAGGGTGGACGAGGCCCACGGTTTCGGCGCGGATCTCGGTCAGGCGGCGGCCATCGAATACCAGGGCGACCCCGTCGCAACGGCCGGTGCGGTCAGCCCGGCGCACCAGGGAGGCCGCCGCGCTGAGCATGTCCACCGTGCCGCCGCGGGACTCCTCGGGAACCGTCTCGCGCTCCCCCTCGTTGGGCGGGTCGAGCTGGCGCACCAGGGGCGCTCCTGCCACGTAGTCGATCAGCGTCCGGCGGGTATCGCCGCGCAGCGTGCCCCAGGAGCGGAACTGCGCCGGCGCGGGACTGTCGCCGGACCACGCACCGCGCACGTCATCATGCATCAGGCTGCGCACGAACACCGACAGCAGGCCCACGGTACTGAAGGAAATCTCGGCATGGTAGCTGTCGCGGTCGATCGCGAAAGCCGATTCCACCCGCATCACCGGCAGGCCGAGGGCGCTGCCGTCATAGCGGGCCTGCACGCCGGACGTGGCTGCCACGGGACGGACCGCGGCCTCCCCAATCGCGGAAGATGGAGCCGGCGAAAGCGTGGCCGCCTGCGTCGCCACCGGAGCGGGACGCAACAGCAGGAGGCTCATGACGACGAAGGGCCTGATGCCGGACATGGACGGGATTGTCGGCATTCCTGTGCCGTTTTGCAATCTCTTCGGCGATCACGCCCCTGCCAGCCCTGCCTGACGTTTCCTCCCGCTTGACGTCCTCCCCCCGCTTGACGTCCGCAGCGTCACGCCCTATCAGGGCGCCCTCGGTCGGGCGCGTAGCTCAGCGGGAGAGCATTCGCTTCACACGCGAAGGGTCACAGGTTCAATCCCTGTCGCGCCCACCATTCCTTCCGATCGATCCTATTTCCGGGTAGCCGGCTTGGCCGTGCCCTTGCGGCTGCGCGGCGCCGCTGCCTTGCGCACGGGGGTCTTGGCCCCAGAGGCCTTTCCGCCGGAAGCCTTCCCCGCAGCTGCCTTGCGGGCCGCGGGCTTCTCCGCGGCGGCCGGCGCGGCCTCGGCCACCGGCCCACGCGCCGCCACCGGCACCGGGTGCGCCGCCACGATCTTCGCGATATGCGCGCAGAAGGTATCGAGATGCGTCTCCAGGTCGAGGTTCGCCTCGGCATAGGCGCGGGCGCCCTTGCGCAGCCGGTGGTTCAGCCGCGTATCCTCCAGCAGCTCCAGCACGTTGCGCGCCAGCGCCTGGGAATCGAGCGGCGGGGTCAGCCGGCCGTTGCGGCCCTCCTCGATGAACTCGCGCACCGGGTCCACGGCGGCCGCCACGATCGGGGTGCCGCAGGCCAGGGCCTCGCGCAGCGACCAGGAGGCGACGAAAGGGTAGGTCATGTAGCAATGCGCGTCGGAGCGCTGCATCAGGCGCAGGTAGTCCGGATAGGGCAGCTGCCCCGGCAGCAGCACGCGGCTTTCGTCGTATTTCCCGGCCAGTTCCTGCAGGTAGTGCTCGCGCCAGGACCCGCCGGCGAAACGCGGGCCGTAGCTCACGTCGTCGCCGCCCACCAGCACCACCTTGACGTCGGGCCGCTCCGCCAGCAGCGCCGGCAGGGCGCGCACCATCACATGGAAGCCCCGGTAGGGCTCCAGGTTGCGGCTGACGTAGGTGACGAGCTTCTCGCCCGGCTTCACGTGGAAACTGCCCAGGACGAAGTCGCGCCGGGCCGCACCCGGGTCGGGCTTGCAGACGTCGAGGCGCGCGCCCTCCGCCAGCAGGGCGATGTCCCCGCGCGCCCATTCGGGGTAGCGGGTCAGCTGCCAGGTGGTCGGCGTCTGCCCATGCTGCCCCAGCGCCAGCGCCAGCAGGTTGATGGCGTTCATCGTGCGGATGTGGGGGAACTGGGCTTCCCGGGAGGGAAACTCCGGATCGAAGCCCACATCCTGGCCGGTGGTGCTGTAGTAGAACTCGAAATAGCCGAGCACCGGCACACCGGGCCAGACGTCCACGACGTCGAGCAGCTCGCCCCAGCCGTGATGCCCGATGATGATGTCGGGGGTGAAGCCCAGGCCGCGCAGGTTGCGCGCGAGCCCGGCCACGGCCTCGGCACGGCGCATCGCCAGGTCGAGGTCGCGCACCGTGGGATGGAGGTCGGTGCCGCGGACGGGCTTCTGGTAGAAAACCCGCCGCACCCCCGGAATCGACATCGGGCTGGGCTCGGAGATGAACACCACATCGTTGCCCGGGTCCTTCAGCAGCCGCCGGATGAGATGAAGGTACTGCCCCGGAAAATTCTGATGGACGAACAGATATCGCACGCGCGTTCCCTCGACCGGACAGCAGCTCAGCGGCCGCGCGCGGCAGGCTTGCCAGACGCCGCCTTGGCGTGCCCGCCCTTGCCGGCAGCCCCCTCGCGGGGAAGGACGCTCACCAGCATGGCCTCCACCGGGGAGAGGCTTTCCGCCTCGCAGGCCTCGCCGGAGCCCACCGGACCGACCGCGGCCCCATCGACGAAGGTGGCGGAGACCTCCAGCCGGTGGGTTTCCGCGCTGGCCCCGCGCAGGCGCACCTTGAGCCCGAGGATGGGCAGCGCCATGCCGCGGCTGCCGCAGAACTGCCCGCCCTCGACCCAGGGCGACAGCCAGCCGCGGCCCAGCACGGCCTGGTATTCGATGTCGGTGACGGGAACGCCCTCGACGGGGGCGATGGCAAACCCCTCGATCCATTTCTTGCTGCCGCGCTCGCCCAGCCAGACGCCGAAGTGCCCCCCGACATCACCGCTGCTCTGGATGTGGGCCAGCAGATCGGCGGGGCCGGCGGCGGGCCCATCCGCCGGGGGCGGAGGCACGGGCACGGCCGCAGGCGGGGCCGGCGGCAGGGGCGCGGCCGCGGCCGGCGGGATGCCCGCCGCATGAGAGAACAGGCGCATCACCTGCAGATGCGGCGCGGCGGCCACCGGCGCGTCGGGCGCCTGGTAGACCGTCACGAGAACGTGTCCCGTCCCGCCGCGGATGGCCACCAGGGCCGCCTCGCCGCCAACCATCCAGCCATCGGGACGAAAAGTGGCGATGCGCACCGCATCAGGCCGCGCGAGCGGTCCCGGCGGCAGCGAAACCCGTACCCCCGGCAAGCCGCCGGCCGTCTCCCCAGGCTGCGAGGGGTTCTGCAGGATGCAATAGGTCCCTTCCTCGAGAGTCATAAGTTGGGCGTTGGTTTTCAATTCGGTCATCAACTTCGCCGCTTGCTGGGCGGCGTTGGCTGCATCGGACATCCCGAGAAACTCGCTCCTGATCGGCCTGAGGGAAGACGGAAGAGTAATGTTGTTACGTCGTTGCTAGAGGCCATTCATGGCCCGGCGTGACACGAACTGCAAGCAAGGCATTGTTGATCGCGGACGGCGGCAAACCGAGAGGCAGCACCCGTCCGCGCCCTCGGCGGCGCACCCGCTCGGCCGGCGCGCCAATGTCGAACACGACGGCCTCCAGCCCGGCGGCCCACAGCTCGCCGAGCGTGAAGCACCAGGTCTCCGGCCACACCGAGGGCAGGAAGCCGAAATGGGTCTGCTGGGCACGGATTTCCGCCACGGCCGCGCCGGGAGCATAGGGGCCGGTGACGAACACCCGGCCGCTTTCCAGCAGGGCGGCATCGTCGGGGGCGTGGCCCACCAGCACGAATTCGAGCGGCAGGTCGCGCGCCGCGGCGTCGCGGGCACAGGCGAGCAGCACGTCGAAACCCTTTTCCGGGCTGATCCCGCCCACCACGGCCACGCGCGTCCTCCCCCCCGCGACCGGCCGGCCGGGCCTTCCCTCCGGCGATTCGCCCGGAGAATCCACCTGTATCTCCCGGCCGGGAAAGTAGCGCCCCAGCCGCCGGGCCGCGTCGGCCGAGGGCACCCGCACCGTGCGTGCCGCCGCCAGCCAGGCCGCCGAGCGCGCCCGCAGCGCGGCGACCCCCATTCCCGCGGCGAAGGGAGGCGCCTCGCCGGCGGCCAGGCAGGCCGTGCAGGCGGCGACCTCGTCGGGCTCCCCGCAATAGCGGCCGTCCGGCCCCGTCAGGGTGATGCGCGGGCAAATCCAGGCGTAGTCGTGCAGTACCACGTCGCAGGGCACGCCGAGGCGCGCCGGCAGCTCCATCACGACGGGGTCGTGGCCGAGCAGGTGGTGCACCTCCACCGCCGCCACGCACAGCCGGCGCAGCAGCCGCACCAGTTGCGCGAACTCCTCGGGCAGGTGGAAGCGCAGGTTGGGCGTGGCGTGCCCCACCCCCTCGCCCAGCACGGCCACTCCGGGCAGGGTCTCGCTGCCCTCCGGGTCGGGCACCGGACGCAGCACCAGCACGCGCCGCCCGCCCGCCGCGAGGGCCACGCAGCGCTGCTTCAGCACCCGCTCCACGCCCCCGCCCGAATCATGGCTCACCAGCAGCACCGCCGGCTGGCGCGGTCCGGCACGCAGGATGGCCTCGTCCAGCCGGCGCCGCGCCGGGGCGAGCGGATCGGCGGCGACGTGGGCGGCCACCAGCGCGTGGTAGCCGGGATGCAACGCCTCCAGCACCGCGAGATTGCGAGCGAGCAGCGCCGTGCGCATGCCCCCGAAGGAAGCCCCGCCGCGATGCGCGACGTACACCCCCGGCACCGCCACATGCCGCCAGCCCAGCGCACGGGCGCGCAGGCAGAAATCGTTCTCCTCGCCATAGCCCTGGGCGAAGACGTCCTCGCGCAACAGCCCCACCGCCTGCAGGCATTCGCGGCGGATATACATGCAGAAGCCGACGGCGGTGGGGATCTCCACCGTCCGCCCGGCATTGGCCCGCGCCGCGAGCCGTGCCAGACGCGCCAGCGCCGCTCCCTCCGGGGCCGGTGTCGGGGTCGGACCGTCGGGGCGGGGATAGCTGAGAATGGAGGCGTCGTTGGAAAGCGCCGTCGCGGTGGCGATGTCGCCGGCGGCCTGAACCGCCGCGCGCAGCCCTTCCAGCCAGCCGGGCGTCACCGATGTGTCGGAATTCAGCAGCACCACGTCGCGCCCACCGGGCAAAGCCAGGGCCGCGCGCAGCCCGGCATTGGCGGCCGCCACGAAGCCGCCGTTGCGGGCGCGCCGCAGCAGCACCAGGCGCCGCCGCCGTGCCAGCCCCTCCAGCCAGCCCCGCAACTCCGGGTCGGGGGAGGCATCGTCCACCACCACCACGCGGGCACCGCGCGGGAGGGTGGCCAACACCGACTCCAGGCAGGCACGGGTCACGTCGCCGCCGCCGTAGACCGGCACCACCACGGCCACGCCGCGCCGCGGCCGGGCCGGCGCGGGGGACGCCAGAGGCGGGCGCGGCCCCACCGGCCGCACGGGGCCGGGCGGAGCCAAGCCGAGCGGGCTGCCGGCCAGGTCGCGGCCATCGGCGCCGCGCACATGCAGGCGCCCGCTCCCCCCCCGGGTCCGGGCCCGGATTTGGGCCAGCACCGCCCCTTCCAGACGGAAACCGCGCGGCCGGGCCAGCGGGCGCGGCGCCGTGACCGAAAGATCCCTCGCCACGACGGCGGCAAGGTGCCGGCCGTGGCTGTCGCACACCTCCAGGC
>CALNAL010000311.1 GCA_937874445.1 uncultured Acetobacteraceae bacterium
GCGGGCGGGCATGGGCTACACCGGCAGCGCCGATGTTCCCGCACTGCAGACCGGCGCGCGCTTCCGCCGCATCACCGGGGCCGGCCTGCACGAGAGCCACGTGCACGACGTGGCGATCACCCGCGAGGCGCCCAACTACCGCCAGGAGCGCTGAGTCGGGATGACCCCCGCCGCGCCGCTGGCAGCCGCCATCGACCTGCTGAGCGAAATCGAGGCCGCCCCGCGCCGCCCCGCCGACGCCGCGGCCAACGCCTTCTTCCGCGCCCGCCGCTTCATCGGCGGGGGGGACCGGCGGGCCGTCTCGTCCTGGGTGTGGCAGGTGCTGCGCGCACACCGGCGGCTCGGCTGGTGGCTGGAGCGCGCCGCCGGCAGCGCCACCCCGCGCCTGCTGGTCGGCGCCTCCCTGGCCCTGGAGGGCATGACCCGCGACACCCTGGAGCATGCCTTCTCCGGCGGCCGTTTCGCGCCGCCGCCGCTGACCGAGGAGGAGGCGGCGGTGCTGGGCCGTCTGTTCGGCCACACCCTGGAGCATCCGGCGATGCCCGAGGCGGTGCGGCTGGAACTGCCCGAGTGGCTGCTGCCGCTGCTGCACGCCCGCTTCGGCGCGGAGCTGGAGGCCGAGCTGGCGGCGATGGCCGGGGAGGCGCCGCTCGACCTGAGAGTCAATCTGCTCAAGGGCACCCGCGAGGAGGCCCTGCGCGCGCTGGCCGGCGAGGGGCTGGAAGCCGAGCCCACGCCGCTCTCGCCCTGGGGGCTGCGTCTGGCCGGGCGCCGCCCGGTTACGTCGGGGAGCAGCTTCCAGAGCGGTCTGGTCGAGATCCAGGACGAGGGCAGCCAGCTGGTGGCCGCCCTCGTCGGCGCCCGCCCGGAGATGCGCGTGGCCGACTGGTGCGCCGGCGCCGGCGGCAAGACCCTGGCGATGGCGATGGACATGGCCAATCGCGGCCACATCGCCGCCTGCGACGTCTCCGCGGCGCGGCTGGAGGGGGCGGTGCGCCGCCTGCGCCGGGCCGGGGTGTTCAACGTCGAGCGCCATCTGGTCGCGGCCGGCGACAAATGGGCCAAGCGCCGCGCCGGTACCTTCGACCGCGTCCTGGTGGACGCCCCCTGCACCGGCACCGGCACCTGGCGGCGCAACCCCGATGCCCGGCTGCGCCTGGCCGAGAAGGATCTCCTGGAATTGCGCCCGAAGCAGGCGGAAATCCTCGCCCGGGCCGCCCGGCTGGTGCGCCCCGGCGGACGGCTGGTCTATGCCACCTGCTCGCTGCTGCCCGCCGAGAACGAGGAGCAGATCACCGCCTTCCTCGCCGCCGCGCCGGAATTCTCGGTGGTGCCGCTGGCCGAGGCCTGGCCCTTCGCGACGCCCGCGCCTGTTGCGGGGCCGTATCTCGCCCTGACCCCGCGCGCCCACGGCACCGACGGCTTCTTCGCCGCGGTGCTGCAACGCGACATCGCGACCGCCGGCACCGAACAGTAAAGGCAAGGTGTTCTCCTTTCGAGAAAGGAGAACCAGGAAAGCTTTGTTCCTTTGGCTCC
>CALNAL010000312.1 GCA_937874445.1 uncultured Acetobacteraceae bacterium
ATCTCCCACCCGCCGCCGGCCAGGGGGCGGGCCATCATGTAGGTGACATCGACGTCGCGGGGGGGGCGCAGCAGGGGGGAGGCGTCCTGGGCCCGGGCCCCGGGAACCTGTGCCCCGGAGGAGACCAGCACGGCCAGCAGGAGCGCCAGCCGTCTCACGGCTTGGCAAGCCCCCCGGCCTGCCCCTGCAGCAGCATCTGCAGCGCCTGCTTGCCGAGGGCGGCGGTGTTGACCCGGCGCACGCCGGGCGGGGGCTGGAAGATCGCCGGGTCCTGCGGGGTGAGGCTCACCGAGGTCGCCTCCAGATGGGCGGTGCGGCCGTGCCCGTCCTGCCCGTCGAGCCGCAACGGCACGCCCTCGGGCGTGAGGCAGGCGGTCCCCACGGCATCCCGGCCGGAGACCTCGTATTCGGTGCAGCGGGTGCCGGCCACCACCGTGCTGCCGCGGCGCACGAAGCGGCGGGCGTGTTCCAGGGAGGCGAGCTGGTCCATCCCGGCGGCACGGGGCGCGTCGAGCATCACGCCCAGCCCCTCCAGCACCACCACCGCCGTGCCGGCGGCGGGGTCGAGCAGGGCATAGCCGGGCATGCCGCCATCCACGCGCATCCGCCCGGCAGCCGCCGACCAGCGCACCTCGATGGAGGGCGGCACGCCGCGCGCCGAACTCTCCACGCGATAGGTCACGGCGGCATCCGTGGTGGGGGGAAAGGGCGGACGCGACTGCGCCGCGGCGGTTCCCCCCGCCATCACCAGAGCCATTCCAAAAGCCGCCTCACGCCATTGCATCGTTGTTCACATCCTGTGAGGGCCGCGCCATCGCCCGCAGCTCCGCCTGCAAGGCCGCCGGCTCGGGGGCCGCCAGCCAGCGCGCCGGGGCTTCAATGGCGGCGCCGAGCAGAGTCTTGTAGTCGGACCGCGGCAATTCCATGGCCCCGAACTGTGCCAGATGGGCAGTCACGAACTGGGTATCAAGCAGGCGGAACCCGCCCAGACGCAGCCGGGCCACCAGATGGGCCAGCGCCACCTTGGACGCATCGCGCACGCGGCTGAACATGCTCTCGCCGAAAAAGGCCCCGCCCTGCGCCACGCCGTAGAGCCCGCCCACCAGCGCCCCCTCCACCCGGCACTCCACCGAATGGGCGAAGCCGAGCCGGTGCAGCGCGGTGAACAGCCGCTCGATTTCGGGGTTGATCCAGGTGTCCGTCCGCCCCGGCGCGGGGGCGGCACAGCCGGCGATGACGGCGGGAAAGTCGCGGTCCACGGCGACCTCGAAGGGCCCCGACAGCACGGTACGCAACAGTCGCTTCGGCAGGTGGAAGCCGGCCAGCGGCATCACCCCACGCTGCTCGGGGTCGAGCCAGTAGAGCTCGTCGCTCCCGCGCGTCTCGGCCATGGGGAAAAAGCCGGCACGATAGGCCCGCAGCAGCAACTCGGGGGTGATCTCGAAGGGACGGCCGGACATGCCCCCATTCTGCGCGCTCGGCGGCCACGAGGGAAGCAAGCGTCCCCGGAGGGGTAAGGCCTTCTTTTTCCTGAAGGAAAAAGAAGCAAAAAGGACTTCGTTCGTTTGGCTCCGCGGCTGACACAAGCGCGGAGCCTAAATGAATGAAGCTTTCCTGGTTCTCCTTTCCCGAAAGGAGAACACCTTCCTTGCTGACTTACACCCCCCCGCTAGCGGGTGCGGTTCACGAATTTTTCCAGCCAGTGGATCGTGTAGTCGCCGGCGATGAAGTCGGGCTCCGCGACGATGCGCTGGTGCAGCGGCACGGTGGTGGAGATGCCGACCACGGCGAACTCCTCCAGGCTGCGGCGCAGCCGGGCGATCGCCTCCAGGCGCGTCGGGGCATAGACCACCAGCTTGGCCACCAGGCTGTCGTAGTAGGGCGGCACCTTGCAGCCGGCGTAGAGCGCGGAATCCACCCGCACCCCCAGCCCCCCCGGCGCATGGAAGGCCTCGACCGTGCCCGGCGTGGGCAGGAAGGTCTCCGGGTCCTCGGCGTTGATGCGGCACTCGATGGCATGGCCACGGAACTTGATGTCGGACTGCGTGTAGCCCAGCGCGTGGCCGGCGGCGATGCGGATCTGCTCGCGCACCAGGTCGAGCCCGCAGATCGCCTCGGTGATCGGGTGCTCCACCTGCAGGCGGGTGTTCATCTCGATGAAGGCGAACTTGCCGTCCTGGTAGAGGAACTCCAGCGTGCCGGCGTTGCGGTAGCCGATCTTGGCCAGAGCCGCGGTGGCGGTGGCGCCGAGCTGGTCGCGCACCTCCGGCGTGATGGCCGGCGAGCCGGCCTCCTCCAGCACCTTCTGGTGGCGGCGCTGCATGGAGCAGTCGCGCTCGCCGAGGTGCACCACGTTGCCGTGGGCATCGGCCAGGACCTGCAGCTCCACGTGGCGGGGCTTGTCGAGGTATTTCTCCAGATAGACCGCGTCGTTGCCGAAAGCCGACTTGGCCTCGGTGCGCGCGACATGCCACGCCTCCTCCAGCTCGGAGGGGTCGTTGGCGACCTTCATGCCGCGCCCGCCGCCGCCGGCGGTGGCCTTGATGAGCACCGGATAGCCCACCTCGTCGGCGATCTTGCGGGCTTCGTCCAGGGTCGCCACCTCGCCGTCGGAGCCGGGCACCAGGGGCACGCCCAGCGCTCCCATCGACTGCTTGGCGGCGATCTTGTCGCCCATCATGCGCATGTGCGCGGGCGAGGGGCCGATGAAGGTCAGGCCGTGCGCCTCCACCATCTCGGCGAAGGAGGCATTCTCGGAGAGGAAGCCGTAGCCGGGATGGATGGCATCGGCGCCGGTGATGGTGGCGGCCGCCAGGATCGCCGGGATGTTGAGGTAGGAGTCGCGCGCCGGCGGCGGGCCGATGCACACGCTCTCGTCGGCGAAGCGGACATGCATCGCCTCCGCGTCGGCCGTGGAATGCACCGCGACGGTGGGAATGCCCATCTCGCGGCAGGCGCGCTGGATGCGCAGCGCGATCTCGCCCCGGTTGGCGATGAGGATCTTGTTGAACACCGCGTTCGCCCGCCGGCTATTCGACGATCATCAGCGGCTGGCCGTATTCGACCGGCGCGCCGGTGGTGACCAGGATGCGGCGCACGGTGCCGGCCTTGGTCGCCTTGATCTGGTTGAAGGTCTTCATCGCCTCGATGAGCATCAGCGTCTGTCCGGCAGTGACGGTGTGGCCCACCATCACGAAGGGCTCGGCCCCGGGTTCGGGCGAGAGATAGGCGATGCCGACCATCGGGCTGAGCACCGCGCCGGGGCTGTGGGCATCATCGGGCTGGGCCGCGGGAGCCGGAGCACTCACCGCGGGGGCGACGGCGGGAGCCGGGGCAGCCACCTGGGCCGCCACCGTGGTGGGCGCCACCGGCGGATGCTCGCGCGCCACGCGGATGCGTCCCGCCTTGCCCTCGACCTCGATCTCGGTCAGCCCGGTCTCGCTGAGGATCTGCGCGAGCTGGCGCACGCACTCCGGGTCGAAACGATCGTCGCTCATGCGTCGCGTGCCTCCAGCAGCTCGGCCATGGCCTGCAGGGCCAGGGCGTACCCGGTGATGCCCAGTCCGCTGATCACGCCGACCGCGGCCCGGGACACAAAGGAATGATGACGGAATTCTTCGCGGCGATGAATATTGGTCACATGCACCTCGATGGCCGGCAGGTCCACGGCCAGCAGCGCGTCCATCAGGGCGATGGAGGTGAAGCTGTAGCCCGCCGGATTGACGATGATGCCGGCGGCACGGCCGCGGCATTCCTGCACCCAGGAAATCAGCTCGCCCTCGACATTGCTCTGGCGGAAGTCGATGGCCATGCCGAGCCGCTCGGCAGTCTCGGCGCACAGGGCCTCGACGTCGTCCAGGGTGGCGGTGCCGTACGTGTCGAGTTCGCGCAGACCGAGCATGTTCATGTTCGGTCCGTTCAACACCACGATCAGCGGCAGGGTGGACAAGGACGTCTGCATTGCGCGCGGCCCTAGCACGGCTTGCCGGGTCGCATCAATCCGCCTTGCTCGGCGGCCCCGCCGGGAGGGGTCGCCCGGGCAGCCGCGACGAAGGCGGCGATGCGGGCCGGATCCTTGCGCCCGGGGGTCGATTCCACACCGGAGGAGACATCCACCCCCGGCGCGCCGGTGGCGGCCAGCGCGGCGGTCACGTTCGCGGGGGTGAGGCCGCCGGCCAGCAGCCAGGGCAGCGGCGCCCGCCAGCCGGCCAGCATGCGCCAGTCGAAGGCGGCGGCGTTGCCCCCGGGGCGATCGGCGCCGGCAGGGGGCGGGGCCTCGATCACCAGCCCGTCGAGCCCCTCCGCCGCGCGGGGCAGGTCGGCGGGAGCGCGCACGCCCACCGCGCGCCACACCGGCCGGCCGAAGCGGGCCCGCAGTGCAGCACAGCGGGGGGCGTCGGCGTAGATTTGCAGGGCGGCCAGCGGCACGGCAGCCAGGGCGGCGGCCACCGCGTCGTCGGTGGGCGCGACGAACAGCCCCACCCAGGCCGCCGGAATCCCGGCCGCCAGCGCGGCGGCGGCGGCGGGCGTGACGGCCCGTGGCGAACGGGGGAAAAACACCAGCCCCAGCCAGTCCGCCCCCGCGGCCAGCGCGGCGTCGCGCCCGGCAGGCTCGGTCAGGCCGCAGATCTTGATGCGGGTCACGCCGGGCTCCGGCTCACGGCGCCGGGGCAAGCTCGGCGGCGATGGCGGCGGCGGCCTCGGCCGGGTCGGGCGCGGAGGTGATGGGGCGGCCCACCACCAGCCAGTCGGCGCCGGCGGCGGCGGCTTCCTTCGGGGTCATGGTGCGCTTCTGGTCGCCCTGCGGAAATCCGGCGGGACGGATGCCCGGCACCACCAGCACCGCCTCGTCGGCCAGCGCGGCGCGCAGCTCGGCCACCTCGCGGGCGCTGCACACCAGCCCGTCGGCGCCGGCATCCATGGCCATCCGCGCCAGGCGCAGCACCTGCACGTCGAGCGCGTCGGCAACACCGATGGCGGCGAGCGCGGCGGCGTCGAGGCTGGTCAGGACCGTCACCGCCAGGATCATCGGCCGCTCGGCGCCGGCCTGCTCGGCCTCGCGGCGGGCCGCGGCGATCATGGCGGGGCCGCCGGAGGCATGCACCGTCACCATCCGTGGCCGGACCGGCAGCACCGCGCGCATCGCCCCGGCGATGGTGTTGGGAATGTCGTGCAGCTTGGTGTCGAGGAACACCGGCACGTCGCCGAGGGCCCGCACCCCCGCCATGCCGTTGGCGAGCAGGAATTCCAGCCCCAGCTTGATCAGCCCGCAATGCGGCCGGACCTGTTCGGCCCAGGCCTGGGCGCGGGCAACGTCGGTGGTATCGAGAGCGGCGATGATTCCGGCCATGGTCAACGCACCGTTACGGCATTCGGGGGCACGGTCGCGGGAGATTGGGCCGCCACGTTCTCGCGGGAGGCGAGGCGGGCCTGCAGGGTGCGGGCCTCGCGCGCCAGCCGGCGGGCCCGCAGACGCACGCCCAGCGAGGGCACCCACACCACCAGCGCTCCGGCCAGGAACGCGACCGCCATGGCCATCAGGATGGCCAGAGAGAGCGGCAGGGTCACGGCCAGATCGGTCGGCCAGAATCCCAGCGTTACGTCCTGGCGGTTGGAAAGGGCGAACAGCACCAGCACCAGCAGGAAGGGGGCTACGCTCAGCAGACGCCACACGACACGTCACCTCGCTCGTCAAAAACGTGAAAACGCCGGGACCGGCCCTCAGGCTTCCCTGGGCGCAACGCGGCGGCGCGCGGCGGGCGCTCCCGCCTCATGCTTGCCGAGATTGACCCGCTCGCGCAGTTCCTTGCCGGCCTTGAAGAACGGCACGGCCTTTTCGTCAACCGGCACGGCCTCGCCGGTACGGGGGTTGCGCCCGGTGCGGGCATCGCGACGCTTGACGGTGAAGGCGCCGAACCCGCGCAGCTCCACCCGTTCGCCACGGGCCAGCGCGGTGGTGATCTCGCTGAAGATGGTGGCGACGATCAACTCGACGTCCTGCCCGCGCAGATGCGGATTTGCGGCCGATAGTTCGGCGATCAGTTCGGATTTCGTCATCCCGCGTCTCCCGAGGTCCCCTGGGCTGGCTGTCCCCTGCTAGCCCGGTCAGCCACCGGCCAGGGAAGGTTGCCAGACCGCCCACGCCCCGTCAAGTATAACCCCTTGACCGAACACACTTTTTAGAATCGTGTCCCAGGGCGGACCGAAAGCGCCGAGCAGCTTCTGGAGCGAAGTCTTCTCGGTCTTGACGTCCCGCATCGGCAGGGACTCGGCCACGCCGCGTTCCCGGGCGAGCCAACTCCGGGCATCCTGCTCGTCGCCGATGGCGTCGATCAGGCCGAGCTTCAGCGCCTGGCGGCCGGTGTAGGCACGTCCGTCGGCCAGCGCGCGCACCCGCTCCGGATCCATGTGCCGGCCCGTCGCGACCATGCCGACGAACTGGTCGTACATGTCCATCACCAGCGCCTGCAGCACCTCCCGCCCGGCGGGCGAGATGGGGGCGGTGAGGCTGGGCTGGTTCTTGAGCGGGCCGGAGACGATGGTCTCGGCGGTGATGCCGAGCCGGTCCAGCAGACCCGAGACCTCGCCGGCCTGCAGCAGCACGCCGATCGAGCCGGTCAGCGTCGCCTCGTGGGCCCAGATGCGGGCGGCGGGCACGGCGATCATGTAGCCGGCCGAGGCCGCGGTGCCGCCCATGACGACGACCACCGGCTTTTTCGCCGCCACCTTGGCGATGGCGTCGTGCAGGCTCTCGCCGCCGGCGACGCTGCCGCCGGGGCTGTCGATGCGCACCAGCAGCGCCTTGGCGGACGCGTCCTTGGCGAGTCCGGCCACCGCGGTGTTGAGCGCGCGGTTCTCGCCGATCAGGCCGGTGACATCGAGGCGGGCCACGTAGGCCCCCCGGGAAAGGCCGGTGGCATTCCGCACCAGGCTCGCCCCCACCAGGGCGCAGACCAGCACCGCCAGTACGGCCACCACCCGCCAAAACAACAGGCGGCGCTTGAGGCGCCGCCTGTCGATCAGCAGGTCGGATTCAAAGGACATGGCTCATGCCCCCCTTGTCCGACACACGGTTACTCCTGCGAGGCTTGCGCGTTGCGGCGACGGATCGCCGCACCGAGGATGTCGCCCAGCGAGGCGCCGGAGTCGGAGTTGCCGTACTCCTGGATGGCCTGCTTGTCCTCGTCCTGCTCCTTGCCCTTGATGGTGAGCTGGAGCTTGCGGGCCGCACGGTCCACGGCGATGACCTTGGCATCCACCTTCTCGCCCACGGCGAAACGGTCCGGGCGCTGCTCGGACTTGTCGCGCGCGAGCTCGGCACGGCGGATGAAGCCGGTCAGCACCTCGTCGACCTTGACCTCGATGCCGTTGGACTGCACCGCGGTGACCACGCAGGTGACGATGCCGCCCTTGTGGACGCGATCGAACACCGCCGCGGCCGGATCGTCGGCGAGCTGCTTGATGCCGAGGGAGATGCGCTCCTTCTCGACATCCACGTCGAGCACCTTGGCCTTGACCACCTGGCCCTTCTCGTACTTGGCCATGGCGGTCTCGCCGGCCTCGTCCCACGAGAGATCGGACATGTGGACCATGCCGTCGATATCGGCGGTGAGCCCCACGAACAGACCGAACTCGGTGATGTTGCGGATCTCGCCCTCGACCTCGGAGCCGATCGGATGCTCGTCGACGAACTGCTCCCACGGGTTGCGCTGGACCTGCTTGAGGCCGAGCGAAATCCGGCGCTTGGCGGCGTCCACGTCGAGCACCATCACCTCGACCTCCTGGGAGGTGGAGACGATCTTGCCGGGATGGACGTTCTTCTTGGTCCAGCTCATCTCGGAGACGTGGACCAGGCCCTCGACGCCCGGCTCCAGCTCCACGAAGGCGCCGTAGTCGGTGATGTTGGTGACGCGCCCGGTGAACTTCACGCCCGGCGGATACTTCGCCGCCACACCCTCCCACGGGTCGGCCTCGAGCTGCTTCATGCCGAGGCTGATGCGCTGGGTGTCCGGGTTGAAGCGGATGACCTGCACCTTGACCTGCTGGCCGATCTGCAGCGCCTCGGAGGGGTGGTTGATGCGGCGCCAGGCGATGTCGGTGACATGCAGCAGGCCGTCCACACCGCCGAGATCGACGAAGGCGCCGTAGTCGGTGATGTTCTTGACCACGCCGTCGAGGATCTGGCCTTCCTTCAGGCCCTGGATCAGCTCGCTGCGCTGCTCGGCCCGGGTCTCCTCCAGCACGGCGCGGCGGGAGACCACGATATTGCCGCGGGCGCGGTCCATCTTGAGGATCTGGAAGGGCTGCGGCGTGCCCATCAGCGGGGTGACGTCGCGCACGGGGCGGATGTCCACCTGGCTGCCGGGCAGGAAGGCCACGGCGCCGCCGAGATCGACGGTGAAGCCACCCTTGACGCGGCCGTAGATGGTGCCGTTGACGCGCTGCTGGGCCTCGAAGGCCTTCTCGAGCGCGGTCCAGGCCTCCTCGCGGCGGGCCTTCTCGCGCGAGAGCACGATGGAACCGTCGCGGTCCTCGTAGCGCTCGACGTAGAGCTCGACGACGTCGCCGGGCTTGATCTCGGGCTTGCTGCCGGGAGCGGCGAATTCCTTGAGGGCGACACGGCCCTCGCTCTTGAGGCCGACATCGACGAGAGCAAACTCGTCGGTGAGCCGGGTGATGCGTCCCTTGACGACCGAGCCTTCGAAGGCGGAATCGCGACCAAGAGTTTCGTCAAGCAGAGCGGCGAAATCCTCGACTCCAGACATTGCGCTTTCGGGCTGGGCGGACGAGGCGGGGGCGGCGGTGGATGCCATGTGGAGAAATGTATCCTTGACGGTGTACGGCCCCTGATCGGGGACCGACGGTCGGGTTTGCGCGTTTGGCCGGGCGGGATTGCCCGGGAAATACGACTTGCCCGCGCCGTGGAGGCGACGCGGGCCGAGGACAAAGGAATGCCCACACGGACGGCGGGCATAATCGGATGGCACACATAGACGCCCGGCGCCGAGAGTCAAGCAAAACGGCGTATCAGGCACATTCCCGGCCCTGCGGCGCGGCCGCCCGCCGCGCTCCGGGCCGTCAACGCGACACCGCGACGTCCGCGAGGAGTGCGAGCGCGGTCGCGAAGGCGGCATCGGCGTCGAGGTCGGTGGTCTCGAGCAGGCGGGCGTCGGG
>CALNAL010000313.1 GCA_937874445.1 uncultured Acetobacteraceae bacterium
TACGAGATCTGCGCATGTCTCGTGGGCTCGGAGATGTGTATAAGAGACAGCGGCATCGGCTATGCCGACGGCTGGCGCCGCGCCTTCGCCGGCCACCGGGTGATGGCCTGGGCCACCGGGCGGGGCTTTGACGACCGCCCCATTCCGCTGGTAGGCCGTGTCTCCATGGACCTCACCACCGCCGACGTCACCGACCATCCCGATCTGCACCCCGGCGACTGGCTGGAGCTGATGGGGCCGCGCCAGACGCCCGACACGCTGGGCAAGGCGGCCGGCACCATCGGCTACGAGATTCTCACCGGGCTGGGGCCGCGCATCCTGCGAGTCTATACCTCGTGACGGGCCGCGATACGGCGCCGCTGGACGCGCCGCTCGATGCCTTGGCCGCGCTGGGGCGGGCGGCGATCGCCACGGTGCGGGGCACGGGGCGCATCACGCTGTTCGGGCTGGAGGGGATGTCGCACTTCTTCCGCCCGCCGTGGTACGGGCGGCTGTTCTGGCACTCCCTGGTCGAGATCGGCTACTACTCGCTGCCGGTGGTGGCGCTGACGGCGGTGTTCACCGGCATGGTGCTGGCGCTGCAGGCGGCGACCGGCCTCTCGCGCTTCAATGCCGAGAGCGCCATCGCCAACCTGGTGGTGCTGTCGATGACCCGCGAGCTGGGCCCGGTGCTGGCCGGGCTGATGGTGGCCGGGCGCGTGGGCGCGGCGATGGCCGCCGAACTCGGCACCATGCGCGTCACCGACCAGATCGACGCGCTCTCCACCCTGCAGACCGACCCGATGAAATACCTCGTCGCCCCGCGCCTGGCGGGGGGGCTGGTGGCGCTGCCCATCCTGGTGCTGATCGGCGACATCCTCGGCGTGCTGGGCGGCTTCGTCATCGGCGCGCTGAAGCTGGGCTTCAACCCCGGGGTCTATCTCGCCAACACGGTGAACTTCATGCAGACCGCCGACGTGGTCTCGGGGCTGGTGAAGGCGGCGGTGTTCGGCCTGCTGGTGGCGCTGATGGGCTGCTACCACGGCTACAACTCGCGCGGCGGGGCGCAGGGCGTGGGCGCGGCCACCACCTCGGCGGTGGTCTCGGCCTCGGTGCTGATCCTGGCCTTCGACTACGTGCTCACCGAGCTGTTTTTTGCGCGGTGAGGGAGAGGGCACGGTGAGCGATACCCCGAAAATCCGCGTGCGCGGCCTGTGCAAGGCCTTCGGCGCCAAGAAGGTGCTCGACGGGGTGGACCTCGACGTCGCCCCGCGCACCTCGATGGTGGTGATCGGCGGCTCCGGCACCGGCAAGTCGGTGCTCATCAAGTGCATCCTCGGCCTGCTCGAGCCCGACGCCGGCAGTATCGAGATCGACGGCGCCGACGTGCTGCGGATGGACCGCGAGGCGGCCACCGAACTGCGCTCCCACGCGGGGATGCTGTTCCAGAACGGCGCCCTCTTCGACAGCCTGCCGGTGTGGGAGAACGTCGCCTTCGGGCTGCTCGCCCAGGCCCGGCGCAAGCACACGCGCATCACCCGCGCCGAGGCCCGCGCCCGCGCCGACGCGGTGCTCGGCCAGGTCGGCCTCGCGCCCAGCGTGGGCGATCTGTGGCCCTCCGAGCTTTCGGGGGGGATGCAGAAGCGCGTCGGCCTGGCGCGCGCCATCGCCCACCAGCCCGACATGCTGTTCTTCGACGAGCCCACCACCGGGCTCGACCCGATCATGGGCGCGGTGATCGACGGGCTGATCGTCGATTGCGTCAAGCGCCTGGGCTCCACCGCCGTTGCCATCACCCACGACATGGCCTCCGCCCAGCGCATCGGCGACCGCGCCGCCATGCTGCACCACGGCCGCATCGTCTGGGAGGGGCGCGCCGCCGAGTTGCTGGAGTCGGGCAACGAGGTGGTGGACCAGTTCACCCACGGCCGCCGCGAGGGGCCGATCCAGATGGAGCTGCGCCGCTAGCATGACCTACCTTCCCCAACTTCTCACCCTGGCCGGCGTGATGCTGCTGGCCTGCATCAGCCCCGGGCCGGACGTGCTCGCCGTCACCTCGTATGCCCTGGCGAGCCGGCGCGGCGGGGTGTGGGTGGCACTCGGGGTGTCGCTGGGCTGCACGCTGTGGGCCACGCTCGCGGTGTTCGGGCTGGGGGTGGTGATCCTCCGCCTCGGCCCGCTCTATCAGGCCATCCGCCTGTGCGGCGCCGCCTACCTCGTCTATCTCGGCCTGCATCTGCTGGTCTCTGCCCGCCGTGCCGGCCCCGCCCCGCAGATCGCCGCGGCGGCCGCGGGCGGGCGCGGCCTGTTCCGCCGCGGCCTGATGGTCAATCTCACCAACCCCAAGGCGGTGGTGTTCTTCGGCAGCCTGTTCGTGACCATCCTGCCGGTCGATGCCCCGGGCTGGGTGCATGCCGCCGTGGTGGCCGTCGTGGGCGGGGTGGCCTGCTTCTGGTTCGTGGCGCTGGCGCTGATGCTTTCGGCCGGCCGCGTCCGCGCGCTCTACCTCGCCGCCCGCCGCCCGGTGGACGCCCTGATGGGCGCCGCTCTGGTGGCGCTCGGCGCCCGCCTGGCGATCGAGGCCTGAGTGGCCGCCGTCATCGCCCCCTTCCTGCCCTCCGACCACGCCGCCGCTTTCGCGCTGTGGCAGCGCACCCCCGGCGTGGGGCTGAGCGATGCCGATTCTCCCGAGGCGATTGCCGCTTTCCTCGCCCGCAACCCCGGCCTCAGCTTCGTGGCGCGCGAGCAGGGGGCGCTGGTCGGCACCATCCTGTGCGGCCACGACGGCCGGCGCGGGCTGATCTATCATCTCGTCGTGACCCCCGCGCAGCGTCGCCGGGGCCTGGGCCGGACCCTGCTGGGACGTGCGCTGGCAGGGCTGCGCGCGGCCGGCATCGGCAAGTGCCACCTGATGGTGTTCCGCACCAACGCCGAGGGCGCCGCCTTCTGGCGCCGCGTGGGAGCCACCGAGCGAATCGAGCTGGCCCTGTTTTCGCGCGCCACCTGAGAGTCCGGCTGGCGTTCTCGTCCGGGGAGGGGAAGGCAAGGAAGTCTTCTTTTTCCTGGAGGAAAAAGAAGCAAAAAGGACTTTGTTCGTTTGGTTCCGCGGCTGGGACAGGCGCGGAGCTTAAGGAACAAAGCTTTCCTGGTTCTCCTTTCTCGAAAGGAGAACACCTTCCTTGCTGGCCTTGCCTCGCCACGTTGCCCCGGGCGGCGGTTGCGCCTAGGGTGCGGCGCCTGTCCCGGAGGATTCTCTTGGCCAAGGCCACCACCCGTTTTGTCTGTTCTGCCTGCGGTGCCGTCTATCCCAAGTGGGAAGGGCGCTGCGAAGCCTGCGGCGAGTGGAACACCGTCGTCGAGGAGGCGATTCCCCTCGCCCCCGGCATTGCCCATGGCGGCAAGGCGAAGGCCGGCGGCACCCGCCGCATTCCCTTCGTCGCGCTGGCCGGCTCGGCCGAGCCGCCGCCGCGCACCCCCTCCGGCATCGTCGAGCTCGACCGCGTGCTGGGCGGCGGGCTGGTGCCCTCCTCGGCGGTGCTGCTGGGCGGCGATCCGGGCATCGGCAAGTCCACCCTGCTGTTGCAGGCGGCGGCGAAAATCGCCGATTCCGGCCGGCGGGTGCTCTACATCTCCGGCGAGGAATCGATCGAGCAGGTGCGCCTGCGCGCCCGCCGGCTGGGGGTGGCGGACTCCCGGCTGGAACTCGCCGCCGCCATCAACCTGCGTGACATCGTGGCCTCCCTGGAGGGGGCCTCCGATGCCGCCCTGGTGGTGATCGACAGCATCCAGACCATGTGGCTCGACACCATCGAGAGCGCTCCCGGCACGGTCAGCCAGGTGCGGGCCTGCGGCTTCGAGCTGATCCGCCTGGCCAAGGCGGGGCGCTTCGCGGTGGTGCTGGTGGGGCACGTGACCAAGGACGGCTCGCTGGCCGGCCCGCGCGTGCTGGAGCACATGGTCGATGCCGTGCTCCACTTCGAGGGCGACCGCGGCCACCAGTTCCGCATCCTGCGCGGGGTGAAGAACCGCTTCGGGCCCACCGACGAGATCGGCGTCTTCGAGATGACCGAAACCGGGCTCGCCGAGGTGCCCAACCCCTCGGCGCTGTTCCTGGCCGAGCGGCGCGGCAACGTCTCGGGCAGCGCGGTGTTCGCCGGGCTGGAGGGCACCCGGCCGGTGCTGGTGGAGGTGCAGTGCCTGCTCTCGCCCAACCCCGGCGGCGCGCCACGGCGCTCGGTGATCGGCTGGGATTCGGGGCGGCTCTCGATGCTGCTGGCGGTGCTGGAGACGCGCTGCGGGCTCAAGCTCAACGCCTCGGACGTCTACCTCAACATCGCCGGCGGCCTGCGTATCGGCGAGCCGGCGGCCGACCTCGCGGTGGCGGCGGCGGTGGTCTCGGCGGCGGCGGACGTGCCGACCGACCCGGCAATGGTGTTCTTCGGCGAGGTGGGACTCTCGGGCGAGGTGCGCCAGGTGGCGCAGGCCGAGTCGCGGCTGAAGGAGGCGCAGAAGCTGGGCTTCGCCGCGGCCTGCCTGCCGCGCCGGGTGGCGCGCGGCAACCGCCCGCTGTTCGCCCCCGAGGGGCTGGCGTTGCACGAGATCGGCCACCTCGGCGACCTGGTGGCGCGGCTGGCGGGCAAGAGGTCTGCGGGAAAAGAGGGCGGCCCCGATGCGTAACAGGGTGGCAACACAGCCCGGAGTGACGATATATGCCGCGCAAATGCGGGGCAGCTCCACGTGAACTGGGTCGATCTTGTCCTCCTGATGATCGTCGTCTTGTCGGCTATGCTCGCCTTCATACGCGGGCTGGTGCGCGAGGTGATGGGCATCGGCGCCTGGATCGGCGCCGGTATTTTCTCGCTCTGGGCCGCTCCGGAGGTGGAGCCGCACATCCGCGACTGGCTGGGCAGCGCCGACTATTCCAAGCCGGTGGCCTACCTGGTCTGCTTCCTGGTGGCGCTGGTGCTGCTCTCGATCGTCGCGGGCATGATCGGCTCGGTGGTGCGCGGCTCGCTGCTGAGCGGCATCGACCGCACGCTGGGAGTGGTGTTCGGCGCGCTGCGCGGGGTGGCACTGCTGGCGGTGGCCTATATCGTGGTGGGCCTGCTGGTTCCACCGCTGCGCTGGCCCCCTCCGGTGCAGGAGGCGCGCGCGCTGCCCTACGTGCAGTGGAGCGCCGGCGTGCTGGCCAGATGCGTGCCCGAATCCTATCGCCCCACCGTCGCCCCGCTGCCGACGGGTGGACGCGAGACCACCGCAGCCGACCTGATGCGCGTGCCCGCCGTCGGCCGCGCCACCGGCCGCCAGCCATGACCGGTGCTTCCGATCCGGCCCAGGAGACCTGACGATGTCCGATCCGTTTGCCCCCGATGCGCTTTCCACCGACCCGCATGGTGCGGGCGCGGACGACAAGCTCCACGAGGAGTGCGGCGTCTTCGGACTGTGGAACCACCCCGACGCCGCCGCCGTCACCACGCTGGGGCTGCATGCGTTGCAGCATCGCGGCCAGGAGGCCACCGGCATCGTCAGCTTCGACGGCGAGCATTTCCACATGCACCGCGGCATGGGGCTGGTCAGCGACACCTTCTCCGATGCCCGGGTGATCGCCTCCCTGCCGGGCGCGCGGGCGGTGGGACACAACCGCTACGCCACCACCGGCGACACCGTGCTGCGCAACGTCCAGCCGCTCTACGCCGACTTCGAGTTCGGCGGTTTCGCGGTGGCGCACAACGGCAACCTCACCAACGCCACCGCGCTGCGCCGGGCGCTGGTGCGGCGGGGCTGCCTGTTCCAGTCCACCACCGATTCGGAGGTGTTCATCCACCTCATCGCCATCAGCCTCTATTCCACCGTGGTCGATCGCCTGATCGACGCGCTCAAGCAGGTGGTGGGGGCCTATTCGCTGATCGCGCTGTCCAACGATGCGCTGATGGGCGTGCGCGACCCGCTGGGCGTGCGGCCGTTGATCCTTGGCAAGCTCGCCAACGCCGACGGCTCCACCGCCTGGGTGCTGGCCAGCGAGACCTGTGCGCTCGACATCGTCGGCGCGGAGTTCGTGCGCGACGTCGAGCCCGGCGAGATCGTGGTGATCAACGACCAGGGCGTGCGCAGCGTCAAGCCGTTCACCCGCACCGCCTCGCGCTTCTGCGTGTTCGAATACATCTACTTCGCCCGCCCGGATTCGGTGATGGAGGGCATCTCGGTGTACGAGGCCCGCAAGCGCATCGGCGCCGAGCTGGCCCGCGAGAGCGCCGTTGAGGCCGACATGGTGGTGGCGGTGCCGGATTCCGGCGTGCCGGCGGCCATGGGCTATTCGCAGGTCAGCGGCATTCCCTTCGAGCTGGGCATCATCCGCAACCACTACGTCGGGCGCACCTTCATCGAGCCGACCGACCGGGTGCGTCATCTCGGGGTCAAGCTCAAGCACTCGGCCAACCGCGCCTCGCTGGCCGGCAAGCGGGTGATCCTGGTGGACGATTCCATCGTGCGCGGCACCACCAGCAAGAAGATCGTCGAGATGGTGCGCAACGCCGGCGCCAAGGAGGTGCACATGCGCATTTCCTCGCCGCCCACCACGCACTCGTGCTTCTACGGCATCGATACGCCCGAGCGTTCCAAGCTGCTGGCCTCCCGCTACAGCGTGGAGCAGATGGCCGAGCTGATCGGCGCCGACAGCCTGGCCTTCATCTCGCGCGACGGGCTCTACCGCGCGCTCGGCAAGGGCGAGCGCAACAACGATGCCCCGCAGTACTGCGACGCCTGCTTCACCGGCGAATACCCGATCGCCCTCTCCGAAAAGTCCGAGACCGACGCCCAGCTCTCGCTGCTCACCGAGGCGCACTGAGACGCGTATCTTGGTCGGGAAGGAAGGGTAAGGTCTTCTTTTGCCTTTCGGAAAAGAAGCAAAAGGACTTTTGTTCGTTGGGCTCCGCGGCTGACACAGGCGCGGAGCCCTTAACGAATAAAGCTTTCCTGGTTCTCCTTTCCCGAAAGGAGAACACCTTGCTTGCTTGCGCTACGGCGTCGCGAAACTCAGCCGCTTCAGCTCCGCGCGGAACCGCTCGGCGGCCACTTCCGGCGTCCAGGGCTCCCACGCCTTGCCGCCATAGCGCGGCTGGAGCGGGTCGTCGGGGCGGACGCGCTCGCGGATGTGCAGGGCCTCGCGCACCTCGGCCTCGGTCCAGCCCGCCACGAACACTGCCTCGGCGGCGGCCATGGCGATATCCACCACCTTGTGGGCGCGCTTTTCCGCCGCGGTCCAGGCCGGCAGGTGGTAGCGCAGGAAGATCGCCTCGGTCAGCCGCCGGGAGAGGGCGGCGAAGCCCGGCCCCAGGAACGGCTTGAGCGGGGAGATGCAGTCGAAGTTGATCAGCCCCTCGTCGGCATCGTGCAGCAGCTCGCGCAGCTGCTGGGCGGGGGTGAGGCGCACCCGGTTGCGCCGCACCTCCAGCACCGCCAGCGAGTGCTGCGCCACCGACAGCGGCGCGTCGGGCCAGATCGAGTGCCCGCCCCAGCGGAAGGTGCGGGCGAGGCCGACGGAGAGGTCCTCGTCGCTCCAGTCCAGCGGGGTGGGGGCCATCAGGTCGAGGCGGCGGCCGCTGGGGAGGCGGATCCAGGCCCGCGGCGGCAGGTTTTTCATTGCGCCAGGGCCTGGGTGTGCACGAGGTGGGCGAAGACGCCGTTGCGCTCCATCAGCGCGGCGTGGCTGCCCTGCTCGACGGCGTGGCCGTCGGCGATCACCACCACCAGGTCGGCATCACGGACGGTGGACAGGCGGTGGGCGACGATGATGGTGGTGCGGCCCCGGCGCAGACGGGCCAGGGCCTCCTGCACCTCGGCCTCGCTCTCGGCGTCCAGCGCGGAGGTGGCCTCGTCGAGCAGCAGCACGCGGGGGTCGCGCAGCAGGGCGCGGGCCAGGGCGATGCGCTGGCGCTGCCCGCCGGAGAGGCGCCCGCCGGCGGTGCCCACCACCGTGTCGTAGCCCGCCGGCAGCGCCTTGATGAAGGCGTGGGCCGCCGCCGCCTGGGCGGCCGCCTCGATCTGCTCCTGGGTGGCCCCGGGGCGGCCCATGCGGATGTTGGATGCCACCGTGTCGTCGAACAGCAGGGCGTCCTGGCCGACATAGGCAAGGGCGTCGCGCAGCGAGGCCAGGGTGACGCTGCGCACGTCCGCGCCATCGAGGCGGACGGCGCCGGAGGTGGCATCCTGCAGGCGGGGGATGAGGGCCAGCGCGGTGGACTTGCCGGCGCCGGAGGGACCGACCAGGGCCACGGTGCGGCCGGGTTCGGCGACGAAGCTCAGCCCGTCCAGCCCGACGCGGCCGTCGGGATAGGAGAAGTGGACGTCGGCGAATTCCACCCGCCCCTGGCCCGCCGGCAGCGGCGTGGCGCCGGGACGGTCGGCGATGGTGGCGGGCTCGTCGATGACGGTGAACACCCGGACCATGCCGGCCAGGCCTTCCTGCACCGCCGCGTTGAGGCTGCCCAGCGCCCGCAGCGGACGCGAGGCGAGGATCAGGGCGGAGACGAAGCCCGCAAAGTCGCCGATGCCGCCGCCGCCCCGCGCCGCCTGCCAGCCGGCGAAGCTCAGCACCAGCGCCACCGCGATGCCGCCCAGCATCTCCAGGATGGGGTCCAGCCGCGAGCGCGAGCGGGTCATGGCCATCAGCGCCCGGTAGAGGCGGTCGAAGGCCCCGTTGGCGCGTGCGATCTCGGGCGCCTCGAGGCGGTAGGCGCGCACGGTGCGGGCCTGCGAGAAGCTCTCGTTGAGCATCGCCGCGGTGAGGCCCATCTCCTCCTGCATCCCTCCCGAGGCGTGGCGCAGGCGGCGGCCGATGCGCTGGATGGGCACCCCGGCCACCGGCAGCAGCACGGCGGCAATCAGGCTGAGCAGCCAGTTGTCCCAGATCATCCAGCCGACCAGGCCGATCACCGTGACCACGTCGGAAATGCCGTTGATCGCCCGCCCCAGCGCCTCGCGGATGGTGGTGGCGTCGGTGGTGAAGCGGGTGGCGAGCATCGCCGGGGGCTCGCGCTCGACGCGGGCGAGGTCGGCGCGGGTGAGGTGGGCGAACATGCGTTCCTGCAGGCCGCGGATGACCAGTAGCACCACTTGGGTGAGGCTCACCGTCTGGTAGTACCAGGTGACCGCCCGCACCGCCGTGACCGCCGCGACCAGCAGCGGCACCTGATAGAGAATGCGCGAATCCTGGCGGGCGAACATGTCCACCGCAATCTTGATGACCGCCGGATAGACCGCCTGGGAGAGCGCCATCAGCACCGTGAGCACCAGCACCCCCACCAGACGCAGCCGGTAGTGGTGGATGTGCTCGCGCCAGAGGCGGCGCAGCAGCGGGAGGGTCTGTTCGCCCGGGAGCGCCGGGGAGGATTTGCCTGCCATGGCCGTGCCTCCTAGCGCAGCCGGAGCGCGGAGGGAACGGGGTTGCGGGCGGGACCCGCCGGATCGGTGGCGCGGGGAAGGCGCGACAGCAAGGCAGGCAAGGTGTTCTCCTTTCGAGAAAGGAGAACCAGGAAAGCTTTATCCGTTAAGGGCTCCGCGCCTGTGTCATGCGCGGAGCCCAACGAACAAAAGTCCTTTTGCTTCTTTTCCTTCAGGAAAAGAAGACTTTGCCTTGTCTTCCCGAGCCGCATTTCCTCGTGCGATTCAGGCCTCCGGCGTCTCCTGCAGATTGCCGAGCAGCCGTCCCAGCAGGGCCAGGAGCTGAGATTTCTCTCCCTCCGTCAGCCCGGCGAGAGCGCGGGCGTGGTGGGCGCCGACGCACGCCGCCCAGCGCGGAAAGCGCTCCTCGGCGGCCCCGGTGAGGGCGACGCGATACTCGCGCCGGGTGGGGCCGGGGCTGCGCTGCACCCAGCCCTTGGCTTCGAGGCGGGCGAGGGCCTTGGAGATGGCCGGCGGCTCGATGGCCAGGCCCCCGGCCAGGGTGGCCTGGGAGACCGGCCCGGTGCGGTGCAGCAGGGCCAGCGTGGCCCATTCCGCGCCGAACAGACCCTCCGGCTCGATCTCGCGGGTGAGGTCGCGTGCGGCGGTCCTGGCCGCCAGGGCCAGGCTCCGCATCAGGGTGTCAGAATCGACCACCGGCCACCTTTCTCGGCTGCTCCGCGGCGACTTCCGCCGGTTCGGGAGCCTCGGCTGCGGGGAGCGCCGGACGGGAGAGCGCCGGACGGGGGAGCGCCAACACGCCGAGCATCAGCAGCAGGGCCGTCGAGGCGGCGAGGAAGGCGTCGGCGAGGCCCCAGCCCTGGGCCAGCAGGCCGAGCAGCACCGAGCCGCCGCCCAGCCCGAGGTCGAGCGCGTTGGAGAAGGCGGCCGAGGCGCCGGCGCGGCGGGCGGGGGAGACGGCGACCATGATCTCGGTCTGCAGGGCGGGGAAGAGCATGCCCACCCCCCAGCCGTAGAGGGCGGCCGAGGCGAGGAAGGCGGGGGCGCGGGTGGCGAAGGCCAGCAGCACCACGCCGGCCCCCAGCGCCACCGCCCCCGGAACCACCGACCAGACCATGCCGAAGCGGTCGTAGATGCGGCGGGTGGCCAAGCGCGAGAGGACGATGCAGCCGGTGGCCACGATGAAATACGCGCCGGCCAGGTCGAGGCCGATGTCGCGGGCATAGACGGCCACGAAATTCAGCACGCCGCCATAGGCGACGCCGAACAGCACGATCATCAGGGCGGCGCGCCGGGTGCCGGGCTCGACGAGGCGGGCGGCGAGGCCGCGCATCCTGGAGGCCACGTAGATGGAGGGCGCGGCGTGGGCCGGCTGGCGCGGGGTGGCGGGAAGGCGACAGAACAGCAGGGTCGCCAGGGATACCACCTCGGCGACGGCGGCGAGGGAGAACATCGGCAGGAAGCCCCAGCGCCGCGCCACCCACAGCGCGGTGGCCGGGGCGGTGGCCATGGCCAGGGTGGTGGCGAGGCCGAAATAGCCCATGCCCTCGCCACGCCGGTGGGCGGGGATGAACTCCATGATGGCGCTGACATAGAAGGTGGTGCCGATGCCGAAGCCGGCGCCGCTGAAGATGCGCACCGCCAGCAGGGCCCCCACCGAGGGGGCCGCCGCGTAGAGCAGGGCCGAGGCGCCGGCGATGAGGATGCCGGCCACCAGGCAGAGGCGGGTTCCCAGCCGGCGCAGCAGGGAATCGGAGAACAGGCGCACCAGCATCGAGGACAGGACGAAGATCCCGGCGACCAGGCCGACCTCGGTGGTACTGCCGCCGAGGGTCAGGGCGCGCAGCGGCACCGTGGGCAGCAGGCCGTGGAAGCCGGCGAAGAAGAAGCCGTTGGACAGGGTGAGAAGCCAGAAATCGCGGCCGAAGCCGCCGGGCACGGAACGGGCCATGGCGTACGGAAAAATCCCCCAGGCGATTTGTTAATCAGGAAACAGTTATCTACGACACTGTTCCCTGCCCGTCGAGGGGACCTCACGCAAGGGTGTTCTGCTTCAGCAGTGCCTCAGGGCGGCGGCATGGTCGGCGACGGCGGCGCCGAACGCCTCGAGGATGCGCCGCGAGACCGGGTCGGTTTCCCAGTCGTATTCGGGGTGCCATTGCAGGGCGCAGGCGAAGGCGCGGGCGTTGGGCACCGAGATGGCCTCGATGGTGCCGTCGGGGGCCACCGCGTCGGCCACCAGGCCGGGGGCGAGCCGGGCGACGCCCTCGTTGTGCAGCGAATTGACGGCGATCTCGGTGGCGCCGGCGGCGCGTTGCAGCCACGAGCCCGCGGCGATGCGCACCATGTGGGCCTTGCCGGTACGCACCCGCGCGTTGGGCTGCATCGGCGTGGAGTGGTCGATGCGGCCGGGCAGGTCCTGCAGCCGCTGGTGCAGGCTGCCGCCGTTGGCCACGTTGAATTCCTGGAAGCCCCGGCAGATCGCCAGCACCGGCACGCCGGCGGCGATGGCGGCGCGGATCAGCGGCAGGGTCACCGCGTCGCGCAGCGTGTCCTCGGGAGTGCCGGGGGCATGGGGCGGGCCATTGTAGAGTTCGGGGCAGACATTGGAGCGGCTGCCGGTGAAGATGAACCCGTCGATGCGCGCAATCAGGCTCGCGATGTCGGCCTTCTTGCCGTTGGCGGGGATCAGGATGGGCACGCCCGCGAGCACCAGGTCGGTCGCGCGCACGTAGGTGTCGGAGGCCGCGTGGTTCGGCATCGCGTAGGTGCCGAATGGCTTGTTGCAGCAGGAGATGCCGATCAGAGGTTTCATCGGGGGGACACTAGGGAGAGTGGAACACTGGCCGCCAATCGCGGCATCAACAAGGCATCGTCTGGAATTTTCTAGCCGTTGCCCGGAACCTGGCCCTGGGTTTCCGGCGTGAAATCGAACAGCTGCGGATCGAAGCTGCCGCCGAGCTGGACGTTGAAGAGGGTCACCCGGGTTTCGCGCCCCTGGGAGTCCACCACCGACCACTGGCGCAGCGCCAGGGGATTGTCGACGAACACCAGGGTCAGGCTGCCGTCGTCGGGCGAGGCGGTGCGGACCATGCCGATCTGCAGCATGCCCGGCTGGCGCGACACCTCGGTGACGGTGACGTCGCCGGAGAGCTTGAGGTTGTTGGTCAGCAGCAGGCCCAGCGGGGTGGCGGAAAGCGGCAGGTTGGTGGTCTGGCCGAGCTTGGAGTCGTGGAAGAAGAACAGCCCGTGCCCGGCCACCAGCAGCAGCGGGCTGGGGGCATCGTACTGGAAGCGCATCTTGCCGGGGCGGTCCATCCAGGCGGTGCCCTCGGCGGTGGAGCCGTCGGGCGAGACCTGGAGGAAATGCGCCTTCAGCGTGTGGATCGTGTTCAGATAGGCTTCCGCGCGGGCCAGATCGGCGCGGTCGCGCTCACTGAGGCGGGCGGGCGTCGGGGCCGCGGCCAGCAGCCGGGCCGGGAGCAGGGCGGGCACCGCCAGCAGCAGCGGGGCCGCGCGCAGGAGGGTACGACGGTTCATGGCCGCCATCTGGCCCCGCGCCGGAGAAAATGCAAAGGCTCTTGCTGCAACCCCGCCTCTTCGCGGCCGCCGCGTCTGCCGTGCGCGCGTGCGGCTTGACCGCGCCCGTCCCCCCGCCGCACAAGGCCCCCACTGTGGCCGCAGGAGAGGGATTCCCCAGCATGAGCGATCCGACATTGTCGCTGCACCAGGCTGCCGCCGAGCAGGCGGAGGTTCTGGCCAAGGCACTGCCGTTCCTGCGACGCTATGCGGGGGCCACCATCGTGGTGAAATACGGCGGCCACGCCATGGACCAGGCGGACCTCGCCTGCTCCTTCGGCCGCGACATCGCGCTGCTCAAGCAGGTCGGGGTCAATCCGGTGGTGGTCCACGGCGGCGGGCCGCAGATCAACGCCATGCTCAAGCGCCTCGAGATCAAGTCGAGCTTCGTCAACGGGTTGCGCGTGACCGACGCGGCCGCCATGGAGGTGGTCGAGATGGTGCTCGCGGGCACCGTCAACAAGCGCGTGGCCGGGCTGATCAACCAGGCCGGGGCGCTCGCGGTGGGCATCTGCGGCAAGGACGGCGGGCTGATCCGCGCCCGCCCCGTCGATCCGGCGCTCGGCTTCGTGGGCGAGCCCGAGGCGGTGGACGTGCGCGTGATCCATGCGCTGACCGGCGCGGGGCTGATCCCGGTGATCGCCCCGGTGGGCACCGGCGCCGAGGGCGGCACCTATAACGTCAATGCCGACACCGCCGCCGGCGCCATCGCCGGGGGGCTGGAGGCCAATCGCCTGCTGATGCTCACCGACGTGCCCGGCGTGCTCGACAAGGCGGGCCGGCTGATCCCCGAGCTGACCCTCGCCGGGGTGGACGCCGCCATCGCCGACGGCACCATTACCGGCGGGATGATCCCCAAGGTGAAGTGCTGCGCCGACGCGGTGCGGGCCGGGGCGCGCGGGGCGGTGATCGTCGATGGCCGTCAGCCGCATGCCTGCCTGCTCGAGCTGTTCACCGAGGGCGGCATCGGCACCATCGTCCGCGCCTGAGCGCGACCGGCGGTGTCGCGCGCCGAACGCCTGATCGTGCTGATCGAGGCCTTGCGGCGCCGGCGCCGGCCGGTGAGCGGGAAGGTTCTGGCCGAGGAGACCGGGGTCAGCCTGCGCACCCTCTATCGCGACATCGCCAGCCTCCAGGCGCCTCCCCCCGAGGGGCTGGGGGTGAACGTCGAGGGGGCGCCCGGAGTGGGCTACGTGCTGCGCCCGGGCTTCCTGATGCCGCCGCTGGTCTTCCCTCCGGAGGAGATCGAGGCGCTGGTGCTCGGCTCGCGCTGGGTGGCCGGGCGGGCCGACCCGCGCCTCGCCGCCGCCGCGCGGGCCGCGATCGCGCGCATCGGCGCGGTTCTGCCGCCCGGGCTTCGCGAGGCGCTGGAGGGGTCGGGCCTGCTCGTGGCCCCCGGGTCCCCGCTGCCGCCGGAAAGCGTCGATTCCGCCCGGCTGCGGGAGGCGATCCGTGACGAGCGGCGCCTCGCGCTCTCCTATCGCGACGCCGCCGGGGCCGCGACCGAGCGGGTGGTGTGGCCCTTCGCCCTGGCCTTTTTCGAGGGATCGCGGCTGCTGCTGGCCTGGTGCGAGTTGCGGGGCGACTTCCGCAGCTTCCGTACCGACCGGATCGTCGCCGCGAACGCGCTGGAGGGGCGCTATCCCCGCCGGCGCCGGGTTCTGCTGCGCGAATGGCAGCGCAGCATGGGCATCGACCTGGCCCTCTGAGCGCCGCGTTCCCGATCGCTGCTGACACAAGCTGTCAGGGGGACGGGGCAGACTGCTCCCGTTTCAACCAGACGGGAGCCGATCATGGCGAACGACAGCTACCTCTTGCTCTACGTGAACGATCCGGCCGCCAGCGCGCGATTCTACGCGGCGCTGCTGGAACAGGAGCCGGTCGAGGCACATCCCGGCTTCGCGCTCTTCGTGCTGCCCTCGGGGCTGGCGCTCGGCCTGTGGCGGCGCAGCGAGGTGACGCCGCCGGCTCAGGCCACAGGCGAGGGAGCCGAACCCGGGGCCGAATTGGGGTTCAAGCTGGCGGATGCCGCGGCGGTGGACGCGACCTGCGCGGCCTGGCGGGCCAGGGGGGCGGAAATCGTGCTGCCGCCCGTCGATCTGGATTTCGGCCGCAGCTTTGTCGCGCGCGATCCGGACGGGCACCGCCTGCGGGTGTTCGCCGCCGGGGAGGAGGAGAAACGATGATCGATCATCTGGGCATCCGCGTCGGCGACTATGCGGCGTCGCGGCGCTTCTACGATGCCGCTCTGGCGCCGCTCGGGGCCGGGCCGGTGATGGAGGGGCCCGGCGAGGCGGGAATTCGCGCAACGGGCTACGGCCGGGCGGGCAAGCCGGCCTTCTGGATCAGCGAAGGGGGGGCCAACGCGGCCGGCACCCATATCGCCTTCGCCGCGGCCGATCGGGCGAGTGTGGATGCCTTCTATGCGGCGGCCCTGGCGGCGGGAGGGCGCGACAACGGCGCTCCCGGGCTGCGGCCGCAGTATCACCCGAACTACTATGCCGCCTTCGTGCTCGATCCTGACGGGATCAACGTCGAGGCCGTGTGTCACACGCCGTGACGCGCCGTTACGGGGCGGGAAGGGGGCGGAGTCTTCCCTTCCCGTTGCGCGCTGTCCCGCATGCCGGGCTCAGCGGCCCATGCGCATCAGGAAGTCGATCTGCCAGCGCATCTCCTCCACCGCGAGCGGATGAAGCCCGCCGGGGCCGCCGCGCAGGACCTGGTCGGGGGGGATGTGGGCCAGCTGGGTCTGCAACGGTCCGGCCACCTTCATCGAGAAACCGGCGCGCCACACCAGGCTGACGAGAGCCTTGGCCGACCGCAGCGTGGCGGCGCGTTCCACCACCGAGACGGGGACTCCCGCGGCGACGGCCAGCATCGCCATGGCCAGGGTGGCCTCGCCGTTCTGCACCGCCTCCAGCACGCCCGCCTCGTCGAGGCTGTTCTGCATCGCCCGCCGGCGGGCCTCGTTCAGGGCCTCGTCGCGGGTTGTCATGTCGCAGCGGGGCGCGGCGACGGGGGCATTGAGGCGCATCGTCAGGCGATCCCGCAGCTCGCGCGTGAGCGTGGAGGGGAGATCGGCCCGGCTGGAAAGCTCGTCGAGCAGCTGAGTGGCGACGAAGTTCGACAGGGCCCGCGCCGCCGGGACGGAGAGTCGCGGGCGCCGGACCAGCGGTGCGTGCCAGTCGGTCTGCGCCGGGGCCTGCTCGATCAGGGCGTCCAGCGTGGCCTCGCGGATCGCCGCCGAGTGGTTGGAGAGCAGGGCGCAGATTGCGGCGGCATCGGAGCTGGCGATCACCGCATCGGAAACCTCTTCCACCAGGCCCGGCCGGCCGGCCACCGCCTGCGTCACCGCCGGGTTGGGCTGTGCCGCCAGCAGGCCGAGAAGATCCTCCGTGCTCAGCAGCGGCGACAGGCGCACCACCGGCTCGCTCACCCGCATCTCGCTGTCGTGTGCGAGGCGCATGATCAGGGCGTGCGGGGCCTGCGGCATCTCCTTGACCACGTCGGCGATGGCCGCGCGCACCCGCACCGCCTCGTCGGCCACCAGCGTGTGCAGGATGTCGAGGGCG
Organism: uncultured Acetobacteraceae bacterium; assembly: GCA_937874445.1. Lineage (GTDB taxonomy): Bacteria > Pseudomonadota > Alphaproteobacteria > Acetobacterales > Acetobacteraceae > Rhodovastum. The sequence goes on from CALNAL010000313.1 coordinate 16,530, forward strand.
TGCTGCTGCAACTGGGCGCGTTCGGCATCCTGCAGGCTGGGCAGCAGGTTCGACAGCTTGCGTGCCAGCAGCGCCCGCACCCGCGTGTCGGCGTCGCGCAGGAGGATGCGGTCGGCGCTTTCCGGCGCGGCGGCGTTGAGCGCCACCGCCGCCCGCACGGTCACGGCCGGGTCGGAGGCCAGCTCGTGCAGCACGTCGGCCGCGGTGTCGGTGGAGGCGCCGAGGCGCACCCGGGCATTTTCGTCGGTGATCATTTCCCCGGGGGGGGAGGGCGTCGTGGAGATGAGGTTCTCGGCCGGTGTGTTCATGATCCCTCCGGTCGTGCCACGCGCCATTGCCCGGGGCCGGCGTGCTTGGCGGCATACATGGCCTGGTCGGCCCGCCGCATCACCGTGTCCAGCTCGTCGCCGCAGGCCGGCCAGTAGGTGGCGATGCCGATGGACAGCGTGAGTGGGGCGTCGCCGTCGATCAGCAGGGCCGCCGCCGCCGCCGGCGCGGAGGTGCGCAGATGCTCGGCGCGCTCGGCAGCCGCCAGCTCGTCCATGCCGTCCAGCCATACTGCGAATTCGTCGCCGCCCAGGCGGGCCACCAGGTCGGCAGGGCGGAACGCGTCCCGCAGATGGTTGGCCGTGGCTTGCAGCGCGCTGTCGCCCACATCGTGGCCGCGCCGGTCGTTGAGCTGCTTGAAGTGGTCGAGGTCGATGAACATCACCGTGCCGGGCAGTCCCTCGCGGTTGAGCCGGTCGATGCGGCGATTGGTCTCTTCGGTGAAGGCCCGGCGGTTGAGCAGGCCCGTCAGCGGGTCGGTGCGGGCCTGGCGGGCCATTTCGCGCTGGATGCTGTCGTGGTCGAGGATGGTGCGCAGGATGCCGGTGGCGGAGGCGGCCAGCTGCCGGTCCTCGGCGTCCCACCCGCGGCCGTCGGCGGGGCGCCACAGCACCAGCCCCCCCTGCTCGCCGAAGCGGGTCTGCGTGGGGCAGGCCAGGACCAGCCGGCCGTCGGGCGCGGTGGCCAGCTGGGGCGCCATGGAGTCCCCGGCCAGCAGCACCGTCGCCGTGGACAGTATATACTCGAGTCCCCCGCCGAGACGGTAGCGCACCGCCGACCCCTCGCCGCTGCCCAGGACGTCGAGCACCGCGGAGCCCTCGGCGCCCAGCGCGGTGGTCAGGGAGGCCAGCGCCGATTCCATCATCCGGCTGGCCAGAACCTCCTGGCGCATCTGCCAGAGGATGTGGTCGAGCACCTCGCAGCGGCGCAGTGCGGCCGCCACCGCGGCGGCGTCGCCGTCCTGCTCGGTGGTGTCCTGACCCAGGCCGCGCGCGCCCAGCACCTGGCCCTCGGCGTCAACCAGCGGTTCGACGGAAAAGGAGAGGCAGACCCCGGTGCCGTCCGGGCGCTTCAGCCAGGCCCGGCGATAACGCACCCGGCGCGTGGCCCGGAAGGGGTTGAACCCCACCGTGCCCTCGATGTCGGCCAGCAGCAGCGCGGAAGGCTGGCCCAGCAGGGTCGCCGCCGGCCAGCCTAGCGCCGGGTCGGGCGAGATGAACACGAAGCGCCCGCGCGAATCGGTCTCGAAGGCCAGGTCGGCCGCCAGCGTCACCAGCCCCCGCCAGCGGTTGCGGCTGTCCTGCAGCGCCGCGCGCAGCCGCCCCTGGATCTCATCGGACAGGGCATTCTCCTGCGGGACGGGTTCCTTTCCGGGCAGGCTCCCCTCAGGTACGGCGGACGGATCGACCAGCGCGGGTGGAGAGGGACGCATGGGGGGACGTTGCTCCATGGGCGGTCCGGCGGGGCCGGGTGCCTGCGCCGGGCAACCGAATGGCTGCCGTCTCCCGAGGAGACGACCTCCCGAGAAGGCCGGCACGGGAAAGGTCCATCCGATCGCCTCCTGCTTCTACGCGCCAGCCCGTAAATGGCCGGTTATCGCCGCCGGTCGCATGCGGCTTTCCTGCCCCCATCCCGCTCGGACCCCGGTCGGACCCTGGCTGGACCAGGCCCTCCGAGGGGGATCTGCCAAAAGGAGCTGTCGATTGACACGTATCCCCCCGCTTGCGCATGGTCCTGCCCCGGCCTCGCCCCGCCATGAGGCCGGAGTGCGCTCAGGAGTTTGCCCAGACCATGACCGATTCGTCGCTCGCAGCCACCATCGATGCCCTGTGGGAACGCCGTTCCGAGATTTCCTCCTCCACCCGCGGAGAGCCCCGCGATCAGGTCGAGGCCGCCCTTGAGCTGCTCGATTCCGGCAAGGCCCGCGTGGCCGAGCCCACCGCGCAAGGCTGGGTTGTCAACCAGTGGCTGAAGAAGGCGGTGCTGCTGTCCTTCCGCCTCTACGATTCGGTGGTCATGCCCGGCGCCGCCGGCGCGCCCGTCTACGACAAGGTGCCGCTGAAATTCGCCGGCTGGGGCGCCAATCGCTTCGCCACCGCCGGATTCCGCGCGGTGCCCGGCGCCATCGTCCGCCGCGCGGCCTACATCGCCCCCGGCGTGGTGCTGATGCCGAGCTTCGTCAACATCGGCGCCTATGTCGGCGAGGAGACCATGGTCGATACCTGGGCGACCGTCGGCTCCTGCGCCCAGGTGGGAAAGCACGTGCATCTCTCCGGCGGCGTGGGCATCGGCGGCGTGCTCGAGCCGCTCCAGGCCGGCCCCGTCATCATTGAGGACGACTGCTTCATCGGCGCCCGCTCCGAGGTGGTTGAGGGCGTCCACGTCGAGCGCGGCTGCGTGCTGGCGATGGGCGTGTTCCTCTCCTCCACCACCCCCATCATCGACCGCGCCACCGGCGAGACCTTCATGGGGCGCGTGCCGGCCTACTCGGTGGTGGTGCCCGGCAACCGCCCCGGCAGGCCGCTGCCCGACGGAACCCCCGGCCCCTCGCTCGCCTGTGCCGTGATCGTCAAGCGCGTCGATGCCCGCACCCGCTCCAAGACCTCCATCAACGAGCTGCTGCGCGCGTGAGCACCGACCCCCTCCCGCTGGCGCAGGCCCTGGTCCGCTGCGCCTCCGTCACCCCCACTGATGCCGGCGCCCAGGACGTGCTGGCCGCCGCGCTGGAACGCCTCGGCTTTGCCGTGACCCGACTGCGCTACGGCGAGACGGAGAACCTCTACGCCCGCATCGGCACCGGGGGGCCGCACTTCTGCTTCGCCGGCCACACCGACGTGGTGCCCGCGGGGGCGGGGAGCTGGCGGCGCGATCCCTTCGCCGCGGAGGTGGAGGACGGCCTGCTCTACGGCCGCGGCACCGCCGACATGAAGGGAGCCGTCGCCGCTTTCGTCGCCGCCGCGACCGACCATCTCGCGACCGGAAAACCGCGCGGCTCGCTCTCGCTGCTCATCACCGGCGACGAGGAGGGGGTGGCCACCGACGGCACCGTGCGCGTGCTGGAGTGGATGCGCGGCAAGGGCGAGATCCCCGACTTCTGTCTGGTCGGCGAGCCCTCCAACCCCGGCCGCCTCGGCGAGATGATCAAGATCGGCCGGCGCGGCTCGATCAACGCGCGCGTCACCGTGCAGGGCACCCAGGGGCATGTCGCCTATCCGCACCTGGCCGACAACCCCGTCCACCGCCTGGTGCGCGCCCTCGCGGCCCTGACCGCCGCGCCGATCGACGCCGGCAGCGAGTGGTTCCAGCCCTCCACCCTGCAGCTCACCAGCTTCGACGTGGGCAATACCGCCACCAACGTGGTGCCCGCCGAGGCCCGCGCGGCACTCAACATCCGCTTCAACGACCTGCACACCGGCGCCCAGCTCGACGCCTGGCTGCGCGCCACCCTCGGGCAATACGCCGAGCGCTTCGAGCTCACCACCGCCATCAGCGGCGAGAGCTTCCTCACCCGGCCCGGGCCGGCGGTGGACAAGCTCGCCCGCGCCATCGAATCCGTCACCGGCTTCGCGCCCAAGCTCGACACCGGCGGCGGCACCTCGGATGCCCGCTTCATCACCCGGCTCTGCCCGGTGGCCGAGTTCGGACTGGTGGGGCAGACCATGCACAAGGTGGACGAACGCGTGCCGGTGGCCGAGCTGCGCGACCTCGCCCGCATCTACACCGCGGTGCTGGCGGCCTTCCTGCCATGAGAACCCGGGCATGAGAATCAGGCGGTCATGAACGGCACGCGCGGGAACGGTGGGGGCGGGTGGCGAAACCGGAGTCCCGGCCGCATGCTGTTCGGCGCCTGCCAGCTGGCGCTGCTCAGGCGCGAGGGAATGCGCGAGTTCGGCTCCACGCCGGCCGCCTTCCTGGCCAGCGTGCTGCCGCTGCTTGCCTTCCCGTTCGGCGAGTTCCTCTTCGGGCTCGTCGCCGGAAGCGGCGGGGAGGCGCTGGGCGGACTGCTCGCCGCCACCGTCGCGCTGCTCACTCCTGCGGTAGTCTCCGAGGCCCTGGCCCATCTCTGGGGACGCGACGACGCCTGGCTGCGCTATGCCACCGCCTACAACTGGACGCGCTGGCCCCTGCTGCTGGTGCTCTTCTTCGGCATGGGGGCGGGCGGGATCCTCGCCGGCCTCGGCCTGGGGCCGGCTGCCGGCGTGAGCCTGGGGATGGTCGGCGTGGCGTTCTACGGCGCGGTGCTGGACTGGTTCGTCGCCCGCGTCGGCCTCGGCCTCTCCGGCGGCCGGGCCGTCCTGCTGGTGCTGGCGGTCAATGTCGCGGCCGGCGCGCTGTTCCTCGGACCGACCCTGCTGACCGGCCCCTCCGCCACCATGCTGCCATGACGCCGCAGGCAACCCACGCGGGTCCGGCCATCCGCCACGCCATCCGGGGCGCCCTGCTGCTGGCCCGCGGACGCGCCGAGGGGCTCGCGCTGATCGCCGTCCGGCCGGAGGAGGAGCGCCGCTGGGCCGTGTCCAGCTTCTGGGCCATGGCCCTCTGCCTGCCCGCCTTCCTCTGTCTGCACCTGATGGACTGGGCCACGCTCGGCCTGCCTGCCGCGCCCGTCGCCGCCCTCGCCGGCGACCTGATGGCCTCCCTGGTCGCCTGGCTCGGCTTTGCCGTCTTTTCCCACGAACTCGTCCACGCCGCCCGGCGCGACGGCCACTGGCTGCGCTTCCTCGCCGTGTGGAACTGGTGCAACTTCGTGCAGTACCTGCTGCTGCTCGTCGCCAGCGTGCCCGCCGTGCTCGGCCTGCCCGACGCCCTCGTGCAGACCGCCTGGCTGGTGGGCTGGGGGTGGGCGCTGTGGCTCGAATGGTACGCCACCCGCCTCGCCCTCGACATCCCCGGCATGTCCGCCGCCTGCCTCGTCGGCCTCGACTTCGCCATCGGCGTCTTCGCCGCCGGGCTCGCGACCCTCTGAGGGCACGCCTCGCAGTTTAGCAGGGAAGGTGTTCTCCTTTCGAGAAAGGAGAACCAGGAAAGCTTCATTCGTTAAGGGCTCCGCGGCTGTGTCGGACGCGGAGCCAAACGGGGAAAAGTCCTTTTGCTTCTTTTCCTTCAGGAAAAGAAGACCTTCCCTTGGAGTTCAGCTGTCCATCTTGAGGGCGGCGAGGAAGGCGCTCTGGGGGATTTCCACCTTGCCGAACTGGCGCATGCGCTTCTTGCCCTCCTTCTGCTTCTCCAGCAGCTTGCGCTTGCGCGAGATGTCGCCGCCGTAGCACTTGGCGGTGACGTCCTTGGAGAGGGCGCCGATGGTCTCGCGCGCCACCACCCGTCCGCCGATCGCCGCCTGGATGGCGATCTTGAAGAGCTGCTTGGGGATCAGGTCCTTGAGCTTCTCGCAGATCGCCCGCCCGCGCTTCTCGGCGGAGGAGCGGTGGGCGATGAAGGACAGCGCGTCCACCGGCTCCTGGTTGACCAGGATGGAGATCTTTACCAGGTCGCTCTCGGCGTAGCCGTCCAGCGCGTAGTCGAAGCTGGCATAGCCGCGGCTGACGCTCTTGAGGCGGTCGTAGAAGTCGAACACCACCTCGTTGAGCGGCAGGCGATAGACCACCATGGCGCGGTTGCCCACGTAGGTGAGGTCCACCTGCTGGCCGCGCCGCTCCGTGCACAGGGTGAGGATGGGGCCGAGATAGTCGTCGGGCACCATGATGGTGGCCTTGATCCACGGCTCCTCGATGTGCGCGATCACCGAGCCGTCGGGCATGTCGGCGGGGTTGTGCAGCTCCTCCAGCTCGCCGTTGGAGTGCAGTACCCGGTAGACCACGCTGGGGGCGGTGGCGATCAGGTCGAGGTCGAACTCGCGCGAGAGGCGCTCCTGGACGATCTCCAGGTGCAGCAGGCCGAGGAAGCCGCAGCGGAAGCCGAAGCCCAGGGCGGCCGAGGTCTCGGGCTCGTAGTGGAAGGAGGCGTCGTTGAGCTGCAGCTTGGCCAGGCTGTCGCGCAGCTTCTCGAAGTCGTCGGCGTCCACCGGGTAGAGGCCGCACCACACCACCGGCACGCTCGGCTTGAAGCCCGGCAGCGGCGCGGCGGCGGGGGAGCGGTCGTCGGTGATGGTGTCGCCCACCTTGCAGTCGGCCACCGTCTTGATGGCGGCGGTGATGAAGCCGATCTCGCCCGGCCCGAGGTCGTCGGTGGCCACCATCTTGGGGGTGAACACGCCGGTCTGCTCGATGCTGTGCACCGCGCCGGTGGACATCATGCGGATGCGCTGGCCGCGCCGCAGATGGCCGTCGCGGACCCGCACCAGGATCACCACGCCCTGGTACGGATCGTACCAGGAATCGACCAGCAGCGCCTTGAGCGGGGCGTCGGGGTCGCCCTTCGGCGGGGGCAGGCGCTTGACCAGCGCCTCCAGCACCGTGTCGATGCCGATGCCCGTCTTGGCCGAGATCATCAGCGCGTCGGAGGCATCGAGGCCGATCACGTCCTCGATCTGCTGCCTCACCCGCTCGGGCTCGGCGGCCGGCAGGTCGATCTTGTTGAGGACCGGCACGATCTCGTGGTTGGCGTCCAGCGCGTGATAGACGTTGGCCAGCGTCTGCGCCTCCACGCCCTGCGAGGCGTCCACCACCAGCAGGCTGCCCTCGCAGGCGGCGAGCGAGCGGCTCACCTCGTAGGCGAAGTCCACATGGCCTGGGGTGTCCATCAGGTTGAGCTCGTAACGCTGGCCGTCGGAGGCCAGGTAGGAGAGCCGCACCGTCTGGGCCTTGATGGTGATGCCGCGTTCCTTCTCCAGGTCCATCGAATCGAGGACCTGCTCGGTCATCTCGCGGTCACTCAGCGCGCCGGTGGCCTGGATCAGCCGGTCGGCCAGGGTGGATTTCCCGTGGTCGATGTGGGCGATGATCGAGAAGTTGCGGATATGGTCAATCGGGGTGTCGGTCATGGCCCCCCATATACGCAGTCCCGCCCGGTTGCAGAAGAGTGCGCCTCAGAAGGCCGCGCGCGACAGGGCCGCGTCAATGGCGTCCCGCAGGCCGCGGATGGCCGTGTTGGCGGCGGGATGGATCTTGCCGTCGGCCTGGTTGAGGTTTTCCGAGGAAACCACGCCGATGTCGTAGATCGCCGAGTTGTAGACGATGTCCACCGTCAGGCGATGCGTGCCGCGGATGGTGATGCTGGCCCGGAGGCGCCCCGGCCCCACCTGCTCCGGCCGCCAGCCCTTGGAGAGCGCGGCCTCGGCATAGAGCTTGTCATACCCGCCCGGCGCCAGCTTCTGCATCAGCCCCTGCGGCACCGGCTGCTGGGAGACCGCCTGGATCGGCTCCGCGCGCTGGCACCCGGCCAGCAACGCCACAACAGCCACCGCTGCCAGCACGCGCTTCATGACCCCGCCTCCCCGCCGGAAAACGCCAGCGTAACAGAAAAGGCCTCGCCCGGCGAGGCGCATGGTGCGGCGGGGTCGGGAAGGCGCTCTTCTCGCGGGAAGAGGAGCCGGGAAGGGCTGGGCCTGCGTGTCAGCGCCCCGTGAGGATCCGTTCCACGAGCTGCTTCACCGTGGGGATGAAGCCGTTGGAATAGAACGGGTCGGAGGCGAAGCGGAAGGCGTTGTGGCCGGAGAACATCAGGTTGTGCTCGGCCTCCTCCTCGGTGTCGCAGTGGTGGGCGATCTCCTGGAGGGTCTTCTGGATGCAGAAGCTGCGCGGATCGGCCTTGCGCCCGGTGGTGAAGTCGGACCCGTGCTGCGACCAGTTGGAGAAGCGGCACTGGCTGAGGCAGCCCATGCAATTGCCCTGGTCGGTGACGATCTGCTGGGCCTTCTCGGGGGTGACGAAGATCAGCGTCGAATCGGGCGTGCGCAGCGCCTCGGTGAACCCCTCGGCCTCCCACACCCGCACGCGCTCGAGATCGGGGGGCGTGAGCCACACCGTGCGGTTGCGGGCGCCCACGGTGTATTCCACGTCGTGCTCGCCGACGGGCTCGGGCGAATAGGCCACCTGGCGCTCGTTGCGCTCGCGCAGTTCCTGGATGAAGGCGTTGTTGACCGCCGAGGAATAGAACCCGGTGGGGCTGAAGTGGTTGAGGAAGACGTCGCCCTTCTTCAGGGTCAGCAGGCGCTTCTTCCAGGCGTCCCCGATCGGGCTTTCCTTGGTCAGCAGCGGGCGCGTGCCGAACTGGAAGGCGACCGGCCCGAGTTCGGGGTTGTCGATGAACTCCTCCCACTCCTCCAGCCACCACACGCCCCCGGCCATGATGATGGGGGTGTCGCCGAGGCCGAAGGTGCGCATCAGCTGGCGCAGCGCCAGCACGCGGGGGAAGGGCGACTGCGGCTGGGTGGGGTTCTCGGAATTGGAGAGCCCGTTGTGCCCGCCGGCGAGCCAGGGGTCCTCGTAGACCACGCCGCCGAGCAGGGCGGAGGCCTTGTGGAAGGCCCGCTTCCACAGCGCCCCGAAGGCGCGCGCGGAGGAGACGATGGGATAGTAGTGGACGTTGAAGCGGGCGGCGATCTCGCCGAGGCGGTAGGGCATGCCGGCCCCGCAGGTGATGCCGTGGATGAGCCCCTTGGCGCCCTCCAGCATGCCCTGGATGATCTGCTCGGAGCCGCCCATCTCCCACATCACGTTGGCGTGGACGCGCCCGTGCGGGCCGGCGATGTCGTGGGCGCGCCGGGCCTGCGCGATGCCGCCGCGGATGCCGTAGGCGATCAGCTCCTCGTGGCGCTCCACGCGGTTGCGGGAATGGTAGATCTGCGGAACGATCTCGCCGTTCTCGTCGTAGCTGTCGGCATTGACGGCCGAAAGGGTCCCGGCGCCGCCGGCGGCGGCCCAGTGCCCGGCGGTGACGCCGGTGGAGATCGACACGCCCTTGCCGCCTTCGACGAGGGGGAGAACCTCGACCCCGCCCATGCGGATCGCGTTGATCGCCTTCATCGCCTGCTCCTGCTCGACCCCCGCTTCGGCTGACTGGCGCAGGCCGTCCCGACGGCGGTCACTCTCGTGTCATGAAAACGCCGCTCCGCGGGGGGATGCAAGCATCCCGGCGCGGAGCGGTTTGCGCCAGTTTAGTCGGCGGACGCGGGGGAGGAACCGCCCTCGCCCGACTCGTCGTCGTGGTGGTGACGGCGCGGCCCGCGGTCATGCCCGCCGTCGCGTCCGCCGTCGCGCCCACCCTTGGGGCCCACCTTCTCGGTGATGTCCTCGCCGGTGGCCTGATCGACCACGCGCATCGAGAGCTTCACCTTGCCACGCTCGTCGAAGCCCAGCACCTTTACCTTCACCACGTCGCCCATGTTGACCACATCGGTGGTCTTGGCGACGCGGCCCTGGGCGAGCTCGCTGATGTGCACCAGCCCGTCGCGGGAGCCGAGGAAGTTCACGAAGGCGCCGAACTCGGCGGTCTTGACCACCTTGCCGGTGTAGATCACGCCCACCTCGGGCTCGGCGACGATGCCGCGGATCCAGTCGATGGCCGCCTGGGTCTTGGTCGCGTCGGAGGAGGCGATCTTGATGGTGCCGTCGTCCTCGATGTCGATCTTGGCGCCGGTCTGCTCGACGATCTCGCGGATCACCTTGCCGCCGGTGCCGATGACCTCGCGGATCTTGTCCTTGTTGATGTTGATGACCGTGATGCGCGGGGCGGTGGCGGCCACGTCGGAGCGGGCCCCCGTCAGCGCCTTGGCCATCTCGCCGAGGATGTGCATCCGGCCCTGATGCGCCTGGGCCAGCGCCACCTTCATGATATCAGGCGTGATGGAGGTGATCTTGATGTCCATCTGCAGCGCGGTGACGCCGAACTCGGTGCCGGCCACCTTGAAGTCCATGTCGCCGAGGTGGTCCTCGTCGCCGAGGATGTCGGTGAGCACCGCGAAGCCGCGATCCTCCTTGATGAGGCCCATGGCGACACCGGCCACCGGGTGCTTCAGCGGCACGCCGGCGTCCATCAGCGCGAGCGAGGAGCCGCAGACGGTCGCCATCGAGGAGGAGCCGTTGCTCTCGGTGATCTCGGAGACCACGCGGATGGTGTAGGGGAACTCCTCCTTGGCGGGCAGCATCGGGTGGATGGCGCGCCAGGCGAGCTTGCCGTGGCCGATCTCGCGCCGGCCCGGGCTGCCCATGCGGCCGGTCTCGTTCACCGAGTAGGGCGGGAAGTTGTAGTGCAGCAGGAAGTGCTCGCGGTATTCGCCGGGGAGCGCGTCGATGATCTGCTCGTCCTGGGCGGTGCCGAGGGTGGCGACCACGAAGGCCTGGGTCTCGCCGCGGGTGAACAGCGCCGAGCCGTGGGCGCGCGGCAGGATGCCGACCTCGGCGGTGATCGGACGCACGGTCTTGGTGTCGCGCCCGTCGATGCGGATGCCCTTGTCGAGGATGGCGTTGCGGACGATGCCGGCCTCGATGTCGTGGAAGAAGCCGTCCACCTTGGCCCCGACCTCGAGGCCCTCGGCGGCGAGCGCCTCGCGGGCGGCCTTGCGGGCGGCGCCGGCCTTGTCCTGGCGCAGCAGCTTGTGCGGCTCCTTGTAGGCCTCCACCAGCGCGTCATGCGACAGCGCGATGGTGCGGGCGCGCAGGGCCTTGTCCGCCTCGGTCTCCTCGGGCAGCGGCCAGGGCTCCTTGGCGGCGACCTCGGCCAGCGCGATGATCGCCTGGATCACCGGCTGGAAGGCCTGGTGGCCGAAGGTGACGGCGCCCAGCATGATCTCCTCGGAGAGCTCCTTGGCTTCCGATTCCACCATCAGCACGCCCTCGGAGGTGCCGGCGAGGACGAGGTCCAGCTCGCTCTGCTTGACCTGCTCCAGCGTCGGGTTGAGCACGTATTCGCCGTCGATGCGGCCGACGCGCGCTCCGGCGATGGGCCCGAAGAAGGGAATGCCCGAGAGGGTCAGCGCCGCCGAGCAGCCGATCAGGGCGACGATATCGGGATCGTTCTCCAGATCATGGCTGACGACGGTGGCGATGACCTGCACCTCGTTCTTGAACCCCTCGGGGAAGAGCGGGCGGATCGGGCGGTCGATCAGGCGGGACTTGAGGGTCTCGGCCTCGGAGGGACGCCCCTCGCGCTTGAAGAACCCGCCGGGGATGCGTCCCGCGGCGTAGGTCTTTTCCTGGTAGTGCACGGTGAGCGGGAAGAAGTCCTGCCCCGGCTTGGCCTGGCGCGCGCCCACGGCGGTGCACAGCACGATGGTGTCGCCATAGGAGACGAGCACCGCGCCGTCGGCCTGGCGGGCAACCTTGCCGGTCTCGAGGACGAGCTTGCGCCCGCCCCACTCGATTTCCTTGCGGAAGTAGTTTTCGAACATCGTCGCGTCGAATCCCTGTTCGTTGGGCCGGGCGGGGCGGCGATCGATCGGTGTTTCCGGGTCGGGAGACGGCGTCTCGGGCGGCATGGAGGGCGGCTCCCGGCGAGCAGCCGGGCCGCAGCGGGCCGTCAGCCCGCATCCATGTGGCCGGAAACGCCGTCGCGGCTCCCGAACAGGCCGGGACCGAGGCGAGCGCATCACTCCGCCGCGGCTGCGGCGACCGGAGGCCATCCCCCGGACTCTCGTGGTCCCGCTCCCCCATGGAGCGGGACGGTGCCGGCGCCCCATGCAGCCTGGGGTGCCGGCCTCCGTCACCCGCGCGTCAGCGGCGCAGGTTCAGGCGGGCAATCAGGGCCTCGTAGCGGCCTTGATTCTTGTTCTTCAGATAGTCCAGCAGCCGGCGCCGCTGCCCTACCAACATGAGGAGGCCACGCCGGGAATGGAAGTCCTTGGCGTGCACCTTCAGGTGTTCGGTAAGATTGGTGATGCGCTCGGAGAGCAGCGCCACCTGGACTTCCGGAGAGCCGGTGTCATCCTTGCCGGTGGCATATTCGCCGATTAGCGCCGTGCGGCGCTCCGCGGTGATCGACATCGTGAAACTCCATGAAAAATGGTTGAAACAGCGCGTGCGCCGCCTGGCGGAGCCGTCCGGCCCGTTGCCTACAGCAGGCGTTCCGGCTTGAGCAGGCCCTCGTCGAGCCGGCACAGGCCGATCACGCGGCTTCCCGCCATGGCCCGCGCCACCCCGCCATCGGGGTCGGCGTCGGCTGGAATCCGCCCCATCAGCGCGACCAGGCTGATCGCCTGTCCGTGCGAGAGGACGAACGCTTCTCCTTCCGTCAGGGCCAGCGCCGGGATGTCGGCCAGCGCGGTCGCGACGGGCAGCAGAAGTTCCGCGGAAGCGCGCGGGGTATCCTCCGTGGGCGCGAGTTTGTCCAGCACAATCGCCTCGGTCTCGTGGAATGGCCCCACGCGCAGGCGACGCAACACGCTGATGTGTCCGACCGTCCCGCAGGCGCGGGCGAGGTCGCGGGCGAGCGAGCGCATGTACACGCCCTTGCCCGATTCCACCTCGAAGACGGCGTGGTCGGCATCGGGCCGGGCGATCATCTCGAAGCGGTCGATGCGCGCGGGGCGGGGCTCGAGCACCGGGGGCGCGCCGGCGCGGGCGAGGTCGTAGGCGCGCTCGCCGGCCACCTTCACCGCCGAGAAGACGGGCGGCACCTGCATGATCTCGCCGCAGAAGGCGGGCAAGGCGGCGGCGATCTCCGCGTCGGTCGGCCGCACGGCGGAGGTTTCCACCACCTGTCCGTCGGCGTCGTCGGTGTCGCGCGCCTCCCCGAAGGCGAGGGTGAAGCGATAGAGCTTGGTGCCGTCCATCACATAGGGCACGGTCTTGGTGGCCGCCCCGAAGGCGATCGGCAGCACGCCGGTGGCGAGCGGGTCGAGGGTGCCGCCATGGCCACACTTGCGCGCGTCGAACCAGCGCTTGAGGCGGTTCACCACGTCGGTGGAGGTGAGGCCGGAGGGCTTGTCGATGATCAGCCAGCCGTCGATCGGCTGACCGCGCGGCTTGCGCTGGCGATGCGGGTTCATGGAAAAATCCTCAGGCGGCCTGGAGCCGCTTGGTCAGGAAGATGCGGCTGGTGCCATCCGGCAGGGAGGCGACCTCGCCGAAGCGCTGCCAGCCGCAGCGCTCGTAGAAGCCGGGCGCCTGGAAGCTGATGGTGTAGACCACGCCGGCGATGCAGCCGCGCCGCACGCCCTCGGTCTCGAAGCGGCCGAGAATCTCGCGCCCCAGCCCGTTGCCGCGCATCTCCTCGGGCAGCCACAGCAGGTCGAGGAACAGCAGTCCGAGCGAGGAGCGCCCGAGGGCGCCGCCGAGCACCGCGCCGGAGGTGGAGTCGCACGCCACCACCGAGAGGGGCAGGCGGTCGGGCTGGCCGGTGCGGGCGTCGTTGAAGGCTTCGAGGCCGCCGCGGATCACCTGCGCCACCTCGGGGGTGACGGTGTCGGCGACGACGATCTGGGGTCGGGGCATGGAGAAACTTTCGCGGGGCGGGCCGGACCGCCCTATTCGTGGTTCGGCCCGAGGTCGCGGGCCACTTCCGGCGAACGCAGCAGCTCGTCGATGTGCATGGCGACATCGAGCGAGGTGTCGGCCTGGAAATGCAGCTCCGGCACGCTGCGCAGGGTGAGCACGTGGGCGAGCTGCCCGCGCAGGAACGGCGCGGCACGGCGGAGTGCCGGCAGCTTCTCGGCGATGTCGGAACGGCCGAGCCGCGTCACGAAAGTGGTGGCGTGCTTGAGGTCGGGGCTCACCCGCACCTCGGTCACGGTCACCTGCACCCCGGTGAGGTCGGGGTCGCGGAGCTCGCCGCGCAGGAACAGCCCGGCGAGGATGTGGCGGATTTCCTCCGCCACCCTCAGCTGGCGCTGGCTGGGGGGTTTCCCCAGCGGGGCTCTTCCCGAGATGAAGGAAGTCGGTTGCTTCAAGCGGGCACCATCTCTGTTTCGTAGCACTCCACCACGTCGCCCTCGCGCAGGTCGTGGAAGTTGGCGAAGGAGAGGCCGCACTCGTAGCCGTGCTGGACCTCGCGCACGTCGTCCTTGAAGCGCCTGAGCTGGGTCAGCTCGCCCTGATGGATCACCACGTTGTCGCGCAACAGGCGCACACCGCAGCCGCGCTTGACGACGCCCTCGGTGACCATGCAGCCGGCGACCTTGCCGACCTTGGTGATCTCGAAGACCTTGCGGATCTGGGCGTAGCCGAGGAACTTCTCGCGGGCCTTCGGAGCCACCTTGCCCTTGACCATCTTCTCGATGTCGTCGGCGACCTCGTAGATGATCGAGTAGTAGCGGATGTCCACGCCGTCGCGCGTGGCCAGCTCGCGGGCCTGGGCGGTGGCGCGCACGTTGAAGGCGATGATGACGGCGTTGGAGGCCTTGGCGAGCTGCACGTCGCTCTCGGTGATCTGACCGACCCCGGAGAGCAGCACGCGCACGCGGACCTCCTCGACCTCCTGCTTCAGCACGGTGGTCTGGATGGCCTCGGAGGACCCTTGCACGTCGGCCTTGATGACGACGGCGACTTCCTTCTGCTCGCCGGCGGCGATGCGGGCGAGCATCTGGTCGAGGGTGCCGCGGGCGGCGGAAGCGATTCCGGCGGCCTTCTCGCGGATCTTGCGCTGGCGGAACTCGGAGATCTCGCGGGCGCGGCCCTCGTTCTCCACCACCACGAAGGGCTCGCCGGCGCTGGGCACGCCGGAGAGGCCGAGCACCTCGACGGGCATGGAGGGACCGGCCAGCTTGAGCTGCTTGCCCTTGTCGTCGAGCATGGCGCGCACGTGGCCCCATTCGGCCCCGGCGACCACGATGTCGCCGGTGTGCAGCGTGCCCTTCTGGACCAGAACGGAGGCCACCGGCCCGCGCCCGCGGTCCAGCCGGCTCTCCACGACGGAGCCCTCGGCGATGCGGTCGGGGTTGGCCTTGAGGTCGAGAATCTCGGCCTGCAGCAGGATCGCCTCGGTGAGGGTGTCGAGACCGGTCTTCTTGAGCGCAGAAACCTCCACGTCCTGGGTCTCGCCGCCCATCTCCTCGACCACGATCTCGTGGCTGAGCAGCTCCTGGCGCACGCGGTCGGGGTTGGCCCCCGGCTTGTCGATCTTGTTGATCGCCACGATGATCGGCGCGCCGGACGCCTTGGCGTGGTGGATGGCCTCGATGGTCTGGGGCATCACGCCGTCGTCGGCGGCGACCACCAGCACCACGATGTCGGTCACCGAGGCGCCGCGGGCACGCATGGCGGTGAAGGCCTCGTGGCCTGGCGTGTCGATGAAGGTGATGCGCTGCCCGGAGGCGAGCTTCACCTGGTAGGCGCCGATGTGCTGGGTGATGCCGCCGGCCTCGCCGCCGGCCACGTCGGTCGAGCGCAGGGCATCGAGCAGCGAGGTCTTGCCGTGATCGACATGGCCCATCACGGTGACGACCGGCGGACGCGACTGCAGCTCGGTATCGGCATCCTCCTCGCCGACCAGCCCTTGCTCGACATCCTCGTCGGACACGCGCTTGACCTTGTGGCCGAACTCCTGGACGACCAGCTCGGCGGTATCGGGGTCGAGGGTCTGGGTGATGGTGGCCATCACCCCGAGCTTCATCAGTGCCTTGATGACATCGCCGGCGCGGGTGGCCATGCGGTTGGCGAGGTCCTGGACGGTGATGACGTCGGGCAGCACGACCTCGCGCACCACCTTCACCTGGTCGGAGCGCAGGCGCTCCAGCTCGGCCTGCCGGCGTTCGCGCTCGCGCTGGCGGCGCACCGAGGCGAGCGAGCGGACGCGATCGTCCTCGCCCTGTCTCTTATACACATCTGACGCTGCCGACGAAGGCTTAGGTGTAGA
>CALNAL010000314.1 GCA_937874445.1 uncultured Acetobacteraceae bacterium
AGGCCGGCCCGCATCACCTCCACGCCGATCCCGTCGCCTGGCAGCACGGCAATCTCGAAGGGCGTGGTGGACATTTTTATTTTCCTCCTGGCCGTCCCAGCACCGGTCCGACTCCGGTGCGCTCGACGATCAGCCCGTAATGCTCGGGGCGGCGGTGTTTGGCAAAGTTGAAGATGCTTTCCTTGTAGGAATTGCAGAGGTCGAGGTCGCAGCGCGCCACCTGCAGCTCGTCGCCGAGCGTGGTGCACATCGCGGCGACCTCGCCGGAGGGGGCGATGATGCACGACTGCCCGATCTGGTCCACGCCCTCCTCCACCCCGGCCTTGGCGGCGGCGACCACCCAGGTGCCGTTCTGGTAGGCGCCGGCCTGCATCACCAGGGCGTTGTGGAAATTGCCGAGGTCGTCGGTCTGGGGCATGGCGGGGTCCACCGTCGGGGTGTTGTAGCCGAGCATCACCAGCTCGACGCCCTGCAGGCCCATCACCCGCCAGCTTTCCGGCCAGCGGCGGTCGTTGCAGATCATCATCCCGAGCTTGCCGCCGAGGCATTCCCACACCGGCCAGCCGAGGTCGCCGACCTCGAAATACTTCTTCTCCAGGTTCTGGAAGGGCCGCTCGGGGCGCACCGCGTCGTAGCCGGGCAGGTGGATCTTGCGGTACTTGCCGACGATCGCGCCGGACTTGTCCACCAGGATGGCGGTGTTGAAGTGGTGCCCCTCGCTGAGTTCGGCATAGCCGAGATGAAAGCCGATCCGCAGGCGCCGCGCGGCGTCGAACAGCGGGGCCACCTCGGGGTTGGGCATGGCGGTCTCGAACCAGGAATCCAGCTCGGCGGCGTCCTCGATCGCCCAGTGGGGAAAGAACGCCGTCAGCGCCGCCTCGGGATAGACGATGAGGTCGGCGCCCATGCGCGCGGCCTCCTCCATCATGCCCACCAGGCGCGAGACCACCTGCCGGCGGCTTTCCGCACGGGCAATGGGTCCGAGCTGGGCAACGCCGACCGTGAGAATACGCGACATGACCACGAGGCCTCCTGCGATGAGACCGCCATGATAGGGGCGATTCCGCCGGCGTGGGAACCGCCCCGAAGCAAGCAAGGTGTTCTCCTTTCGGGAAAGGAGAACCAGGAAAGCTTTGTTCCCTAGGCTCCGCGCCTGTCCCAGCCGCGGAACCCAACGAACAAAAGTCCTTTTGCTTCTTTTCCTTCAGGAAAAGAAGACCTTGCCTTGCCTTGCCTTGCCTTGCCTTTCCTTCCTTCCTCAGCGTGCCAGCGTCAGCGTCGCCCGGGCGTCGTCGAGGGCGGCGTAGAGCAGGGCCTCCAGGGCGGGGTAGGCCTCGGGCTGGGTGACGTCGTGGGCGATCACCAGCCGGCGTTCCACCCGCACGCCCGTCTCGGTGCGCTGGGCGTGCGCGGTATAGGCCCCGGCGTCGTTGGAGAACGCCACATCGGCGGGCAGCCGGCGCGCCGTCATGCCGGCGGGGAGATCGAGGGTGGTGCTCCAGGAGAGGTCGCGCGCGCCGATCAGCAGCGGGGTGCGGCGGTGGCCGTCGGGCATGAGGTAGCGGCGCAGCATCCGCACCGTCTCGATGTCGGGGGCGGAGGGCACGGTGAGGGTGGTTTCCGGTGCCGGCGGCGTCACCCCGTGCGGGCTGTGCCAGGCGGCCGAGACCTCCAGCGGCCGGCCGAGGTCACGCGGGTCGGAGGAGGTGAAGCTGCC
This sequence comes from uncultured Acetobacteraceae bacterium, assembly GCA_937874445.1. GTDB lineage: Bacteria > Pseudomonadota > Alphaproteobacteria > Acetobacterales > Acetobacteraceae > Rhodovastum. The sequence continues at coordinate 1,718 of CALNAL010000314.1, forward strand.
GAACCCGCCCTCCGGGGTGGACGCCAGGAGATTCTCCAGCAACTGCTGCGGCGAGCTGGAACGGGCCAGCAGGGAGCGGAACACCGCATCGATATTGGGCGAGAGACTCCAGCTCGCCTGGCCGGAGAGCGTGCCGTCGGCGGCCACGGTGATGCGGGTGTCGGCGGGGGAAAGCTG
>CALNAL010000315.1 GCA_937874445.1 uncultured Acetobacteraceae bacterium
CTTCAGGCGAGCTGGGGGGTGGCGAAGCGGCGGTTGGCCAGCGCGGGCAGCACCTTGCGGGCATGCGCCACGCGGGCCAGGTCCAGCTCGGCGAACACCAGCGCGGGGCCCTCGCCGGCGCCGGCGGTGACCACGCCGAGCGGGTCGATCACCCGGCTGCAGCCGATGTCGCGCGCGCCGCATTCGCCCACCGCGACCATCCAGCAGGTGTTCTCCAGCGCGCGGGCGGCGGCCAGAACCTCCCAGTGGCGCTCCTTCAGCGGCCCCTTCACCCAGGCGGCCGGCAGCACGAAGGCGTCGGCGCCGTCGGCGGCGAGGCGGCGGGCCAGCTCGGGAAAGCGCAGGTCGTAGCAGGTCATCGTGCCGATGCGGAAACCGGCGATCTCCACCAGCGGCGGCACCTCGTCGCCGGGCACGACGTTGCGCGATTCCTGGCCGCTGAAGGCGTCGTAGAGATGCAGCTTGCGATAGGCGGCGACGATGCGGCCCTCCTTCAGCGTGACGAAGGTGTTGAACACCTTCCCCGTGCCGGTCGGGACCTGCACCGTCATCATCACCGCGACGGGCGCGGCGCGGGTGGCCTCCAGCAGCCCGCCCACGAACGGCCCGTCGAGGGGCTGGGCGATCTTGAGCGCGTAGTCGGGGTCGGCGGAATTGCGCGCGATGATGCCCTCGGGGAGCACCAGCAGGTCGGCGCGGGCCTCGGCGGCGCGCGCGTAGAAGTCGCGGCAGGTGGCGAGGTTGGCCTGCCATTCCGGCCCGACGGCGATCTGTCCAAGGGCCACTTTCATTGGCGGATTCTCCTGAATCAGGCTGGGAAATGCGGGAACAGCGTGGCCGCGTCGAGGCGCCGCGCGGTGATGCGCTGGGCGAACAGTTCCGCGGCGAAGTCGTCGATCATGGCGTGGTTGGCGGCCATGCCGTTGGCGTTCCAGCCGGGCGGCAGGTCGCGGGCGCAGCGGGCCAGCTCGTCGATGATCCACGGCGTGGTGTCGGCGTATTTCTCGCGCTTGGCCAGCCAGACGCGGGCGGACTCGTCGATCGCCTCGGAGAGCGCGCCGGGCAGGCCGGGATGCGCCGCCACCACCGCCGGGCGCAGCGCCAGGATGTGGATGCCCGGAACGTAGCCGACAGCGTGGAAATAGGCGGCCTCGGCACCGCGGTAGTCGGGCAGCAGGGCGCGCAGGCCGCTGTCGGGGGCGTAGAAGCCCGGCGGCATGAAGGGGGTGAACACGGCGGCCAGCTCGCCGCTCAGCAGCAGGTCCACCATCGGCCGCTCGCCCGGCACGGCCTCGATGCGCCCGGGCTGGCCGAAGCCGCCGAGACGGTCCTCGATGGGGTGCTTCTCCGTCAGCCGCCCGACCCACCAGGTGGCGTCGTCGAGGCCCACGCCCTCACGGCGCAGCAGGGCGCGCGTCCAGGTGTTGCCCGAATCCTGCCAGCCGGTCAGCCCGATGGTCTTGCCGGCCAGCTCGGAAAAGGCGTGCCACGGCGCCCCGGCGGCGGTGATGACGCAGCGGTGGCGGAAGCCGCGCATCATGAAGTGCGGCAGGCCCACCAGCGCCTCCGAGCCGCGGGCGCGCGCCTGGGCATAGCGCGAGAAGGACACCTCGGCGCCCTCGTAGTCGACGCTGGCGCCGGGGTCGGCGAGCAGGGAGGCGACGCGCTCGATGCGCAGATCGTAGCCATCGGGGCGGACGTCGCCGAGCAGAAGGGGGGTCAAATAGTCCCAGTCCCGCAGGGCCAGGCGGATGAGAGGACGCATCGTGATCTCGCAACAGGGGAACCGGGGGGAGGGTAAATGTTCAGTTTTGACCGATCAATTCCAATGATGTTACTGAACAAAATATGGACGCGCCCCCCGACCTCCCTGTCTCTTATAC
>CALNAL010000316.1 GCA_937874445.1 uncultured Acetobacteraceae bacterium
GCCGGCCCACCGATTTGCGTCCGCGTGCTGACATGGTGCGGACTCGGCCGGGCCAGGAACAACGGGGTCTCAGCTAACCCATTGGAAAGATGGTAGCGGCGGGCGGATTTGAACCACCGACCAAGGGATTATGATTCCCCTGCTCTACCGCTGAGCTACGCCGCCATCTCCGTCGAGAGGCCGCGGATGTAACCTTTCCGGGGGCACCCCGTCAACGCCCTGCTCCCCCCGGCCGGAACAAACCTGCCATGGGGCGGCGGCCCATCAGCCTTCGGGGCGGGCCGGCGGGCGGATGAAGCCGCCGCCCAGCACGCGGGTGCCCTCGTAGAACACGCAGGCCTGGCCCGGGGCCGGCAGGGCAGGGCTCTCCAGGGTGACTTCGGCGCCGTCGGGCGTGGGGCGCACGCGCGCCGGGCGCAGGCTGTCGCGGCCGCGCAGCTTGACCAGGCAGGCCCGCTCGGCGGGGTCGGCCAGCCAGTTGACCTCGCCCAGGGCGACATGGGTGGTGCCCTCTCCCGGCGGCCCCACTACGACGCGCCGGTGCGCGGCATCCAGCGCCAGCACCACCCGCTTCTGCCCGCCGGCCGCCTTCTGCCCGGCCAGCCCCAGCCGCTTGGCCTGGCCGACCGTGTAGCGCGCGAGCCCGGCGTGGTGGCCCAGCACGGTGCCGCGGCTGTCCACGATCTCGCCGGCCTCGCCGGCCTCGGGGTGGCGGCGCACCACCAGATCCTCGTAGTGGCCGAGGGGGGTGAAGCAGATGTCCTGGCTGTCGTGCTTGGCGGCCACCGGCAGGCCGAGTCGCTCCGCCTCGGCGCGCACCGCCGCCTTGTCGGGCATGTCGCCCAGCGGGAACAGCGAAAGCGCCAGCTGGTCGCGCGTGGTGGCGAAGAGGAACCAGCTCTGGTCGCGGTTGGGATCGACGGCGCGATGCAGCTCCGGCCCCTCCGGCCCGTCGAGGCGGCGCACGTAGTGGCCGGTGGCCATCCGCTCGGCGCCGAGATCACGCGCGAGGCGCGTCAGGTCGCCGAACTTGACGCTCTGGTTGCAGCGCACGCAGGGCACGGGAGTTTCCCCGCGCGCATAGCTCGCCGCGAAATCCTCGATCACCGCATGCTCGAAGCGCGCCTCGGCGTCGATCACGTAATGGGCGATGCCGAGCTTCTCGGCGACGCGGCGCGCGTCGTGGATGTCCTGCCCGGCGCAGCAGGCGCCTTTGCGGGCGATCGCCGCGCCGTGGTCGTAGAGTTGCAGCGTGACGCCGATCACCTCGTGGCCGGCCTCGGCCAGCAGGCCCGCGACCACGCTGGAGTCCACACCGCCCGACATTGCCACCAGCACGCGCATGCCGCCTGTCCTCTGCGTCCGCGGTCGGGGTCAGCCCTGCTTGGCGGGGGGCTTGGCGGCGGCGGGGGGCAGACGCACGACCAGCCCGTCGAGCGCCTCGGTCATCTTGAGCTGGCAGCCCAGGCGGGAGGTGCGCTCCAGGCCGAAGGCGAGGTCGAGCATGTCCTCCTCGTCCTCGCTGGCCTTGGGCAGCCGGCCGTACCAGGCGGGATCGACGATCACGTGGCAGGTGGCGCAGGCCAGCGAGCCGCCGCAGGAGCCCTCGATGTCGACATGATGCTTGTGGGCGATCTCCAGCACGGAAAGGCCCACCGGGGCATCTACCTCGCGGCGGGTGCCGTCGCGCTCGATGAAGGTCATCTTCGGCATGTCGGGATTCAGGTCCTGCTTTGAGAGGGGGCGAGCCGGCGGTGCGCCGCGATCAGCGCGGCCGCGGCAAAGTCGATGTCGGCGGCGGAGGTAAAGCGTCCGATGCCGATGCGCAAGCTGCGCGCGGCCGCGGCGTCGGACAGTCCGAGCGCGTGCAGCACATAGGAGGGCGCGACCTCGGCCGAGGAGCAGGCCGAGCCGGTGGAGACGCACAGCTCCGGCACCGCCGCCATCAGCGCCTGGGCGGAGACGGCGGGGAAGGTGAGGTTGAGATTGCCCGCCAGTCGCGCCCGGCGGCTGCCGTTGACCGTGAGCCCCGGCAGGCCGGCGAGCAGCTGCTCCAGCAGCCTCTCGCGCAGGGCGGCGAGGCGGGGGGCTTCCTCGGCCATTTCCGCGCGCGCCAGCCGGGCCGCCACCCCCAGGCCCACGATCAGCGGGGCGGCGAGCGTGCCCGAGCGCAGGCCCCGCTCCTGTCCGCCGCCGGAGAACAGCGGCGCCAGGCGCACCCGCGGACGGCGGCGCACGTAGAGCGCGCCGATGCCCTTGGGACCGTAGATCTTGTGGCCGCTGATCGACATCAGGTCGATGCCGCAGCCCACGTCGAGGGGGATCTTGCCGCAGCCCTGGGCGGCGTCGGTGTGGAAGAGCGCGCCCGCCGCCTTCACCTGGGCGGCGATGGCGGGGAGATCCTGCAGCACGCCGGTCTCGTTGTTGGCCGCCATCACGCTGACCAGCAGGGTGGGCACCTCCAGCGCGCGGGCCAGCTCCTCCGGGTCCAGCAGGCCGTCGGGGCGCACCGGCAGCACCACCGGCTCGCAGCCTTCCCCGGCCAGGGAACGCACCGATTCCAGAACGCATTTGTGCTCGGTGGCGAGGGTGATGACCCGCCGGCGCGGGCTGTCCATGTCACGGGCGAAGCGGGCCGCGCCCTTGATGGCGATGTTGTTGCTCTCGGTGGCGCCGGAGGTGAACACGATCTCGCGCGGCTCGGCGCCGATCAGGGCCGCCACCTCGGCGCGCGCCGTCTCCACCGCCGCCCCGGCGTCACGGCCGAGCGCGTGCTCCACGCTCGCGGGATTGCCGAAGCGTTCGCCGAAGAAGGGCAGCATCGCCGCCAGCACGCGCGGGTCGCAGGGGGTGGTGGCCTGGTTGTCGAGATAG
>CALNAL010000317.1 GCA_937874445.1 uncultured Acetobacteraceae bacterium
GACCGTAAGCGGGGCCGCGTCGGCGCCGGGACGCGGGAGCAGCAGCCCGGTCGCAACGGCCAGGATGCGCAGGACGCGGCGGCGCGGCGGGGCGGGAGGCGTCTCAGCGGGCATGGCGCGCCTCCCGGCGGCGGAGAGGGCAGCCCGTGTCGCTGTCGTAGAGCCCCTCGCAGTGCAGGCAGGCGATGCACTCGGAGGCCGCGATGGTTCCCCCGGGGGCGATGGCCTGGACCGGACATTCCTGGGCGCAGCGCCGGCACGGATGGCCGCAGCCCGGGCGACGGGGCAGATGGACGAGTTGCCCCAGCCAGGCGGGCAGCGCCAGAGCGGCGCCGAGCGGACAGAGAAAACGGCAGAACGGGCGGGCCACGAACAGCCCCAGCCCCAGCCAGGCCAGGGCATAAAGCCCGAACGGCCAGGGCCGCGCGAAGCCGAGCGAGAAGACGGTGCGGAAGGGCTCGATCTCGGCGGCCCGCTCGGCCGGGGCGAGGGCATGGACCGCCAAGCCGACGAGGCCGGCAAGGGCGGCATATTTCAGCCACCCCAACCCCCGCTGCACGCGCCAGGGCACGCGCCACGGCCGCACCCCGAGCGCGCGGGCCGCCCGCGCGGCCAGCTCCTGCGCCGCGCCGTAGGGACACAGCCAGCCGCAGAAGGCCCCCCGTCCCCACAGCGGCAGGGACAGCAGGGTGGCCGCCCACAGCAGGCAGACCGCCGGCGCCATCAGCAGGGCGCTCCAGCCGAAGACCCCCCGCACCGAGGCGACCACCGCCAGCAGCGTCACCACCGAAAGCTGGGCCTGGGCGTAGAAGCCGATCCACAGCAGGGTGAAGGCCAGAAAAGCCAGGCGGAACCGGTCGAGGGCCACGGGGTGGCGGGCAAGGCGGCGATGGCAGGCCAGCACCGCCGCCAGGCTCAGCAGCGCCGCGCCGAGGACGGCCAGGCGCAGGGGATGCGCCCGCCACACGGCGACCCAGGCCGGGGCCTCCGCCGGCAGGGCCGCCTCCAGCTCCGGCCGGCGCTGGCGCATCAGCAGGACCGCCGAGCGCAGGATGGAATCGCCCATCACCGTCGCGCTGACCGAGGCGCCGCTGATGGTCTCGCGCGAGCGGGCCGCCGCCACCGAGGTGATGCCGGCGACGTCCAGCCCGACATAGGAATCCGTCACCGCGGCGATGCGGTCCGCGCCGACGCCGCTCAGCAGCATCGGCTCGTGGTGCTCCACCAGCCGCGCGCCGGTGATCCGCCAGGCCGTGGAAAGCCCCACCAGGATGTGGATGGGCCAGCCCGAATAGCCGGTGGCGGAGGTGAAGTCGGTGTTGAGATAGACCCAGCCCAGCAGCCGGTGCCCCGCGTAGGCCGGGACCACCGGGGGCGTGCCCTCGGGCGGGCCGAAACGGTCAGCACCGGGGACCATCTCCGCGGGAGGCACGCCGGGGAGGAACGCGGCAAGGGAGGGCTCGGCTGGAGAGGAGGCGTCCCCCCGCGCCCACGCGGAGCCGGGCAGGGCAAGCAGGAGCAGAAGGAGAAGACGGCCGAGCAGGGGCATCACCGGGCACGAAAAACCGGCAGCCCCGAGGCCACGGAGAAAACGACGCAAGGATTCATGCCGACGGCTCTACCACGACGCGACGGAAGCGACACGGGATATCGATAGCCGATCCCCCCCCGCCGGACAGAGCCGCCACGGGAGGCGCCCGCAGCGAGCGCCCCCCCTAAACTCAGACCAGAGACCTCAGAACGCCTCGCGATAGAGGCCGAGGATCTCCGTCTCGGTGACGTCGCGCGGGTTGCCCGGGCGGCAGACATCGGCATAGGCCGCCGCGGCCAGGGCCGGCAGGTCGGCCTCCTTCGCTCCGATCGCCGACAGCTTCTGCGGAATCGCCAGGTCGAGCGCCAGCTGGCGCACCGCCCCGCAGGCCGCCGCGGCATACTGCACCGGGGTCATCGCCTCGGTGCCGGCAACCCCCATCGCGCGGGCGATGGCGCGGTACTTCTCGCCGCAGGCCGGGGCGTTGAACTCCATGATGCGAGGCAGCAGCAGCGCGTTGGCGACCCCGTGGGGCGTGTCGTAGAAGGCGCCCAGCGGATGCGCCATGGCATGCACCAGGCCCAGTCCCACATTGGAAAAGCCCATGCCCGCGACATACTGCGCGAGCGCGATCTTCTCGCGCGCCGCGGCGTCGCCCTGCAGCACGGCACCGCGCAGGTTGGCGCCGATCAGCTCGATGGCCTTGAGCGTCATCATGTCGCTCATTTCCCAGGCGCCCAGGGTGATGAAGCCTTCGACCGCGTGGGTCAGCGCGTCCATGCCGGTGGAGGCAGCCAGCCCCTTGGGCATGGAGGCCATCAGCCCGGCATCGACGATGGCAATGGCGGGAATGTCGTGCGGATCGACGCAGACGAACTTGCGGCGCTTCTCCTCGTCGGTGATGACGTAGTTGATGGTGACTTCCGCGGCAGTGCCGGCGGTGGTGGGAATGGCGACGACCGGCTTGCCGGGCTTGCCGGTCGGCGAGAGGCCCTCCAGCGAGCGCACGTCCTCGAACTGGGGATTGGCGGCAATGACGGCGATGCCCTTGGCGGTATCCATCGCCGAGCCGCCGCCCACGGCCACCAGGAAGTCGGCGCCCGAGGCCCGGAAGGCGGCCAGGCCCTTCTGCACGTTGGCGATGCTGGGATTCGGCTTGACCTCGGCATAGCGGGTGACCGGCACCTTGGCCTTGGCCAACACCGCTTCCACCGCCTCCACCGGGCCGACACCGGGAAGGGCACGGTCGGTGACGAGGAAGGCAGCCTTCCAGCCGCGCCGGGCGACCTCGTCGGCCAGCACGGCAACACTGCCGGCGCCGAACCAGGAGGTCTCGTTGAGAATCATGCGCTGGGCCATGGCGTTCTCCTCCGTTGAATCACGTTCACGTGAGGATACCCCGCGTCCTTCTCCTCCCACAACCCGGTCGCGTCGTGCCGGCGTTCCGCCGGCCGGGGCTCCGCCCCGTGCCCTGCCAGGGCGCTGCCCTGGACCTGGCAGG
>CALNAL010000318.1 GCA_937874445.1 uncultured Acetobacteraceae bacterium
CGAGCGACCCCTGGACCCGGCATTCTCGGGGTTTGGGAGAGGGGGGCGCAACGAGGGGTGGGAGGCGCCGAGTCGCGCCCCCCTCTCCCAAACCCCGACAAAGTTGTGGGTTCCAAGGGCCTCTCGGCCTTTGGCGGGAGGTCCAGGGGGGCAGCGCCCCCCTGGCGGGGTCCGGGGCAGCGCCCCGTCCGTCAGCGCCGCAGCCGGTCGAGCACCTGTCCGGAGGGGTCGAGGAGCTGGATGTCGAGGGGGAGGGAGCCGTCGGCGTGGGTGGAGCAGCTGAGGCAGGGGTCGTAGGCGCGCACGACGGCCTGGATGCGGTCGAGCATGCCCTCCTGGAGGTGGGTTCCGTCCACGAAGGCGCGGGCGACCTGATCGACGCTGCGGCTGATGGCGAGGTTGTTGTTGCCGGTGGCGACGATGAGGTTGGCCCAGGTGACGAGGCCGTTCTCGTCCACCTTGTAGTGGTGGATGAGGGTGCCGCGCGGGGCCTCGATGATGCCGATGCCCTCGGGGGCATTGACCCCGGCGGTGGCGCGCACGTGGGGGCCGAGCAGGGCGGGGTCGGCGAGCAGGCTTTCCATGCGGTCGAGCCCGTAGAGAATTTCGATGAGCCGGGCGTAGTGGAAGAAGAACGAGCTTTGCACGATGCGGCCGAGGCGGGCGCGGTAGTCGGCCAGCGCCGCGTCGGCGGTGGGGGTGCCGCAGTGCGTGGCGACGTTGAGGCGCGCGAGCGGGCCCACGCGGTAGATGCCGTCGGAGGGGCCGAGGGCGCGCCAGTAGGGGGCCTTGAGGTAGGAGGTGGGCAGCGCCGCCTCGCCGATGGCCTGGTGGTAGTCGGCCGGCGCTACGTCGGCGACCTGCCCGCCGGCGGCATCGACGAAGCGGATGTTGCCGTCGTAGAGCGCGAGGTTGCCGTCGGGGCCGACCAGGCCGGCGTACATCGTCGGCATGTTGCCGAAGGCCTCCACCTCGGCGGGGAAGCGGTCGATGAGGCTCTTGAAGAGATCGACCGCCCTGAGCGCGATGGCGCGGGCCTGCGGCAGGCCGGCGAGGATGCGTTCACGCACGTCGGGGGCGAGGGGGGAGGCGACGCCGCCGGGCACCGTCCAGGAGGGATGGATGCGTTCCCCGGCCAGTCCCGCGATGGCCTGCTGGCCGAACTTGCGCAGGGCGATGCCGTCGCGGGCGAGGTCGGGATGCGTCTCGACCACGCCGAGGATGTTGCGCCGGGCGGGATCGGAATCGAAGCCGAGGAGGAAGTCCGGCGCGGAGAGGTGGAAGAAGCTCAGCGCGTGCGACTGCACGATCTGCGCGCAGTGCAGCAGTTCGCGCAGCTTGGCGGCGGCGGGCGGAATGCGCACGCTCATGATGGCGTCGCACGCCTTCACCGAGGCGAGCAGGTGGCTGACCGGGCAGATGCCGCAGATGCGCGCGGTGATGCCGGGCATCTCGGTGAAGGGCCGGCCCACGCAGAACTGCTCGAAGCCGCGCAGCTGGGTGGCGTGGAAGACGGTTTCGGAAACCTTGCCGTCCTCGTCGAGCAGGATCGAGATTTTGGCATGGCCCTCGATGCGCGTGACCGGGTCGATGGTAATGGTTCGCATAAGGAATGATCTCCTCAGCCGAAGCGCACCTTGCTGACGACGCAGGGATCGGTGAAGTCGGGCATGTGCCCGTCGAGCAGCGCCGTGAGGGTGAACAGGATCACCGGCGCCGCGGGCGGGCATCCGGGCACGTGCAGGTCGATCTTGACGATGTCGTGCAGCGGAACGGATTTCTTCAGCAGTGGCGGCACGCCCTCGGTGGGCACCAGCCGGCCGGTGTCGGTGCCCGCGACATAGATGGTCTCGAGCAGATTCTTGACCGGCCAGCGGTTGCGCATGGAGGGCACGTTGGAGGTGACGGCGCAGTCGCCGAGGGCCACCAGCAGGCGTGAGCGGGCGCGCGCGGTGCGCACGTGCTCGAGGTCGTCGTGGTTGCTGACCGCGCCCTCGATGAGGGTGACATCGACGTTCTCGGGGAATTCCTGGGCATCGACGAGGGGGCCGTAGACCATCTCGATGCGCGGGGCGACGGCCACCAGCGCCTCGTCGATGTCGAGCAGCGACATGTGGCAGCCCGAGCAGCCGTCGAGCCACATCGTGGCGAGGCGCACCCGCGGCGGGGTGCCGGGCGACGTGGTGGCGCTCATGGGCGGGCCTCCTTCCTCTCGGCAAGATGGAGAACGGGGCCGCGGCGTTTCGTCATTTCCTCGACGGCACGGCCTTTTTCCACCAGCGCCCCGGTGGGACAGACCTGCACGCACTTGCCGCAGCCGGTGCAGGATTCCGCCTCGCCCCAGGGGCGGTCGAGCTCGCAGACCAGCATCGAGGCGATGCCGCGCCCGGCGATGTCCCACACATGCGCGCCTTCGATCTCGTCGCAGACGCGCACGCAGCGCGTGCAGAGGACGCAGCGGTTGTGGTCGAGCACGAAGCGCGGATGCGAGGCGTCCACCGGCAGGCGCGGATAGTTGTAGGGGAAGCGCACCGAGGTGACCCCGAGTTCGCAGGCCAGCGCCTGCAGCTCGCAGTGCCCGTTGGAGACGCACACGGCGCAGATGTGGTTGCGTTCGGAGAACAACAACTCGAGGGCCATGCGCCGGTTGTGCGCCAGGGTTTCCGACTGGGTGGTCACGGCCATGCCGTCGCGCGCGGGAGTGGTGCAGGCCGGCAGCAGGCGGCCGAGGCCTTCCACCTGCACCAGACAGAGCCGGCACGATCCGGCCGAGGAGAGGCCTTCCATGTGGCAGAGGGCGGGGATGTGGCGGCCGGCGGCCTGGGCGACCTGGTAGATGGTCTGCCCGGCCTCGGCCGTGCACAGCTGTCCGTCGATGCGTACCGAAATTTTCTGGGACACGACACGGACTCCCTCGGTTCGGACCTCAGTTCTGGGCGGCATGGATCGGCTCGCGGATGTCGCAGCGCAGGCAGCGGGCGGCCTCCTCGCAGGCTTCCTCGGGGATCAGCGCGGGCATCACCTCCTCGAAGGTCTGCGCGCGCGTCGCCGCCGGGGCGGGGGTGGCGTGGTGGCGCCGGGCCGTCGAGGGGGGGGCCGGCACCGTCTGGTCGTAGGCGAACGAGGGCATGATGGAGTCGAAACGTTTTTCCCCGGTCAGACGCTCGTCGATGTTGCGCGCCGCGTTCTTGCCGTAGCTCATGGCGTTGGAGACGTTGGAGGCGCCGGCGATGAGGTCGCCGCCGGCGTAGAAGTTGTGCCGCGATGTCTCCAGCGTGTAGCGGTCGGCTTCGAGGATGCCGCTTTCCTTGATGGTCAGGCCGGAGCCCGCGTAGAAGTCGCGGTCCACGTCCTCGCCCACAGCGAGGATCACGGCCGAGCAGGGCACCACGCGCACCTCGTCGGTGTCGATCGGGCGGCGGCGTCCGGAGGCGTCGAATTCCCCAAGCCGGGTCTTCAACACTTCGATCGCCTTCACCGTGCCGTGCTCGCCGGTGATGCGGTGCGGCGAGGCGAGGAAGCGGAACTGCACGCCCTCCTGTTCCGCCTCGGCGACTTCCTCGACGATGGCCGGCATGTCCTTGCGCTCGCGGCGATAGACCACGGTGGCCGCCGCCCCCTTGCGCACGACGGTGCGGGCGCAGTCGATGGCCGCGTTGCCGCCGCCGATGACGACGACATGGCTGCCGAGGTCGAGCGGCTTGTCGCAGGCCACGTCTTCGAGAAACGTCAGCGCGGGCCACACGCCGGAAAGTTCTGTGCCGGGCACGTAGACGTGCGATTCCTTCCATGTGCCGATCGAGAGGAACACCGCGTCGTAGGCTGCCTCGAGGTCGTTCAGCGTGGTGGTTTTGCCGACGGAGGTGTCGAAGGTGAAGCCCACGCCGAGGCGACGGATGATCTCCACCTCGCGGTCCAGCACCGCCTTGGGCAGGCGGTATTCGGGCAGGGCGTAGCGCAGCATGCCGCCCGGCTCGGGGCGCTGCTCGAGCACCGTCACCGCGTGGCCGAGGAGCGCGAGATAGAAGGCTGCGGTCAGCCCCGTCGGCCCCGCACCGACCACGGCGATCTTCTTGCCGGTGGCAGGGAGTTTGCGCGCGAGGATGCGCGCGACCGATTCCTCGAAGGCATCGCCCAGCAGCACCGCGTCGGCGATCACGCGATGCACCTCGCGCATGTTGACCGCCTCGTCGGTGCCCTTGCGCCGGCAGCGGCTGTCGCAGGGGTGCTGGCAGACGCGCCCGGTGGAGGCGGGCAGGGGGTTGTCCATGATGACGGAATCGAACGCCTCCGCCAGCCGCCCCTCGCGATAGAGTTCGAGGAAACGCGGAATGTTCATGTGCAGCGGGCAGGTATTCTCGCACGGCGAGAGCGCGAGGTCCTGGCACACGCCGGCGTGGCAGCGATGGGCGCGGATGTGGTCCTCGAACTCGTCGCGGAAATGGCGCAGCGCCGTCAGCATCGAGTTGGGCGCCGACTGCCCGAGGCCGCAGAGTGAGGTGGCCTGGATCATGCGGCCGAGTTCATCGAGCGCGGCGAGGTCCTCCTCGCGTCCCTCGCCGCGGGTGATGCGCGTGAGCGTGCGCAGCGCCTTGTCGAGCCCGACGCGGCAGGGCGTGCACTTGCCGCAGGATTCCGAACGGGTGAAGGCGATGAAATAGCGGGCGACATCGACCATGCAGTTGTCGTCGTCCATCACCACCATGCCGCCCGAGCCCATGATGGCGCCGAGCTTGCCGAGGGTCTCGTAGTCCACAGGCGTATCCAGCATCTCGCGCGGGATGCACCCGCCCGAGGGGCCGCCGGTCTGCACCGCCTTGACGACGTGGCCCGGCATCGGTCCGCCGCCGGCGTCGTAGATGTATTTGGCGAGCGGCGTGCCGAGGGGGAACTCGACGAGGCCGGTGTTGCGCACCTTGCCGACCAGGGAAATGACCTTGGTGCCGGCACTCTTGTTGGAGCCCATCTCGGTGAACCAGGCGGGGCCGCGGGCGATGATGGGGGCGATGTTGAACCAGGTCTCGACGTTGTTGATGTCGGTGGGGCAGCCCCACAGCCCGCGTTCGGCGGGGAAGGGCGGGCGCGGACGCGGCCGGCCGGCGCGCCCCTCCAGCGAGGCGATCAGCGCGGTCTCCTCGCCGCAGACGAAGGCGCCCGCGCCCTCGACCAGCTGGATGTCGAAATCGAAGCCGCGCCCGAGAATATCCTTGCCCAGCAGGCCGTAGTCGCGCGCGGTGGCGAGGGCGGCGTTGAGGCGCTGCACCGCCAGCGGATATTCGGCGCGCACGTAGATGATGCCCTGCGTCGCCCCGGTGAGGTAGCCGCCGATAGTCATGCCCTCGAGCAGGGCGTGCGGGTCGCCCTCGATCTCGTTGCGGTTCATGTAGGCGCCGGGATCGCCCTCATCGGCGTTGCAGATGAGGAACTTGCGCTCTCCCCGGGCCTTGTGCAGGAATTCCAGCTTGGCTCCGGTGGAGAATCCCGCGCCGCCGCGCCCGCGCAGCCGCGAGGCCTTGATCTGCTCGATGGCCAGCTCCGGCATGCCGTCGATCAGCACCTTGTAGAGCGCCTGGTAGCCGCCGACGGCGATGTATTCCTCCACGTCGTCGGGGTTGATCAGGCCGCAGTCGCGCATCACCACCTTCACCTGGCCCTGGAAGAAGGAAATTTCATTCCAGTTCGGGATCGACGGGAAACCGTGGCCGTAGCTGATCTGCCCGGTGAGATGGTCCCAGGACTCGATCTTGCAGAGCGCGAGCGTTTCGGGAACGACATGGGCCGCCAGCCCGTCGAGGATCTGCCCGGTCTGCTCGGCACGCACGCGGTGGAGGATCACCAGCGGCATGCCGGGGATCCACACATTGACCAGCGGCTCCTCGGCACAGAAGCCGAAGCAGCCGGTGCGCACCAGCGAGACGTCGAGCCCGCGCGCGTGGATGGCGTCGGCGAGCGCGTTGAACACGCCTTCCGCACCGTTGCCGGCGCCGCAGGTGCCCATGCCCACGGCGATGCGCGGACGCGCCGGCAGCAGCTTGGCGAGGCCGGCGGTGCGCACCGCGTTGAAGGTGGAGAGGTCACGGATGCGGCTCATGGGGTCGGCTCCCTGCGGGATGCGGCGGGTCGCTCGAGGGTGGCGAGCTCGCGTTCCAGGGTGCGCTCGTTCATGTGGCCGAAGATGGCGTGGTTGACCTCGACCACCGGGGCGAGGGCGCACTGGCCGAAGCAGGCGACGGTGCGCAGCGTGATGGCCCCGTCGGGGGTGGTGGTGGCGATCGCCTCGTCCTCGTCGTCCTCGCCGCCGACCAGGCCGAGATGGAGGCGCAGCTTGTCGAGCAGGTCCTTGGAGCCGCGGGTGTGGCAGGCGGTGCCGCGGCAGACGCAGATGGTGTTGCGGCCCTGCGGATGGAGGTTGAACAGGGCGTAGAAGGTGGCCACGCCATAGACCTGCGAGAGCGGCACGCCGGTGCGCTCGGCGACCGCGGCGATGGCCTCGCGGGGGAGATATTTCTGGGGGTTGCGGTTCTGCACCGCCTGGAGGATGGCGAGCAGGGCTCCGGGCCGGCCGGCATTGTCGTCGGCGGCCTTGTTGATGAAGTTCTTGTCGAGGCCGGCAAACCACTGGGACGGCGCGCGGCTCATGACATTATCTCCCCGACTGCCCACATTCTTCGCCGATTTTTCTGAGCCCTGCGCTTTTCTGGAATAGTCGGCCTTGACCTGCATCAAAACCGCAACGCATTGCTGGGGGCATGAGGCATTCGACTACGGCATGGGTATAACGGGCACCGGTTTCATTTTCCGGTGATCTGTATATTACTCGCCGCCAGCTCCCGCCGGCAGCGTCAGCACCGCCCGCAACCCGCCCATTTCCGCCGGCTCCAGCATCAGCCCGCCCCCGTAGAGCGCCGCCAGGTCGGCCACGATCGCCAGCCCCAGCCCACTTCCGGCGGGGCCGTTGCCGGAAGGCGCCTGCCCGGAGACGGTTTCGTCCAGCCGCACCCCGCGCGCCAGCACCCGCGGCATCGCCTCGGGCGGCATGCCCGGCCCGTCGTCCTCGACGAGGATGCGCAGGGTTTCCTCCTCCCGCATCGCCGTCAGTCGCACCCGCCGCGACGCCCATTTGCAGGCGTTCTCCAGCAGGTTGCCGAGCATCTCGGAGAGGTCCTGGCGCTCGCAGCGCACCTGCAGCCCCGGCCCGGCGGCCACCGTGATCTCCAGTTCCCGTGCCGCGAACAGCCGCCGCAGCGCCGCCGCCACCTCGCCGGCCACGGCGGCGAGGGGCACGTCCTCGGCGGTGGCGCCGGTCAGGGCGGCGGAGCGGGCGCGGGCGAGGTGGTGGCTCACCAGCGTCTCGGCGGCCGCCACCTGGGCGCGCGCGGCGGGCAGGTCGTCAGCCTCCAGGGCGTTGCGCAGCACCGCGAGGTCGGTGCGCAGGGCATGGGCGAGATTGCCGATGTGCCCGCGCGCGCGTTCCACCGTCGCGCGGTTCTGCGCCACCAGCGCCTCGATCTCGGCGATCAGCGGGGCCACCTCCGCGCCGGCGCGCACGGCGAGCGCGCGGGAGCGTCCCGCACGCAGGTCGGCGAGCGCCCGGCGCAGGCGGCGCAGCGGCGCCATCAGCAGCGACACCTCCAGCACCGTGCCGACCACCAGCCCGACGCCCAGCACCACGAAGCCCACCGCCAGCCGGTGCCGGAGGCGCTCGATGTCGTGGTACACCGCGTCGTGGGCCATCGCCACGCGCACATGCAGCGTGGTGCCGCTGCCGGGCAGAGCGATGTCGCGTTCGGCGATGCGCAGATGCTGGCGGTTCGGCCCGGGCAGGCTGTGCAGGCGCACGCCCGGCGCCGCGATCGGCCGCTGCGGCAGGGTCTGGTCCCACAGCGAGCGGGAGGTGGCCAGCGTGCCGTTGGAGGCGTCGATCTGCCAGTAGATGCCGGAGTAGGGCTCGTCGAGGCGCGGCTCGGAGACGGCGCGGGCCAGCACCGGCCGGCCGGCGTCGTCGAGCTCGGCGCCGGCCACCACCGCGTCGAGCAGCCCGGCCAGGCCGGCGTTGAAGGTGCTCTCGATGTAGGAGGCGGCCGCCCCGGCCACCAGCAGCCAGGCCGCCAGCAGCCCGCAGGCCACCCAGGCCCCGGTCAGCAGCGCCAGCCGCACGGTCAGCGAGCGCGGCGGATGCGGGCGCATCCCGCTCACGCCC
>CALNAL010000319.1 GCA_937874445.1 uncultured Acetobacteraceae bacterium
CCGAGATCTACACCTAAGCCTTCGGCGGCAGCGTCAGATGTGTATAAGAGACAGCAATCCCCCCTTGGCGCGCGGCTCCGTGCCGCCTAAGTCCATGAGCCATGGATGTCATCGTGGCCGAGCGCCTGAGCAAGCACTACGGTTCGACCCGCGCGGTGGACGGCATCGACTTCACCCTCGCGCGCGGCGCCACGGTGGGGCTGCTGGGCGGCAACGGCGCCGGCAAGACCACCACCATCGCCATGCTGCTCGGCCTGCTGCTGCCCACCGCCGGGAGCATCCGCATCCTCGGCCACGACATGGAGCGCGACCGCTTCGCCGCGCTGGCGCGGATGAACTTCTCCTCGCCCTACGTCGCCCTGCCGCAGCGGCTGACGGTGCGCGAGAACCTCACCGTGTACGGCCATCTCTACGGCGTGAGCGGCCTGCGCGAGCGGATCGGCCAGCTCGCCGCCGAGCTCGACCTCGAGGATCTGCTGGAGCGGCCGGCCGGGCAGCTCTCGGCCGGGCAGAAGACCCGCGTGGCGCTGGCCAAGTCGCTGATCAACCATCCCGAGGTGCTGCTGCTCGACGAGCCCACCGCCAGCCTCGACCCCGATTCGGGCGACCTGGTGCGGAGCTGGATGGAACGCTACCGAGCCGCCTCCGGCTGCACCATCCTGCTCGCCTCGCACAACATGGGCGAGGTGGAGCGGCTGTGCGACAACGTGCTGATGATGAAGCAGGGGCGCATCGTCGATCGCGGCAGCCCCGCCGAGCTGCTGGCGCGCTACGGACGCGACGACCTCGAGGAGGTATTCCTCGACATCGCCCGCAACCGGAGGACGGCATGACAGGCGCGCCGCGTCGCATCTGGGGGCTGTGCTACCGCCATATCGCCCTCTACCGCCACTCCTGGCCGCGCGTGCTCGAGCTGGTCTACTGGCCGGCGCTGCAGATGTGCATCTGGGGGTTCACCGCGAGCTTCTTCTCGGCGCGCATGGGCAGCGCGGGGGCGGTGGCCTTCGGCATCCTGCTCGGGGGGGTGCTGCTGTGGGAGATCGCGGTGCGCAGCCAGATGGGGCTCGCCATCTCCTTTCTCGAGGAGATCTGGTCGCGCAACCTCGGGCACGTGTTCGTCAGCCCCCTGCGGCCGTGGGAGATGCTGGCCGGGCTGGTGCTGATCTCGCTGCTGCGCATGGCCGCGGGGCTGACCCCGGCCTTCCTGCTGGCCTGGGGGCTCTACGCCTTCAACCTCTTCGCGCTCGGGCCTATCGTCGTGGTGTTCATGGCCAATCTGATGGTGATGGGCTGGGCGGTGGCGCTGGTGGTGGTCAGCCTGATCCTGCGCCACGGCGCGGGGGCGGAGGCGCTGGCGTGGACCGTGCTGTTCGCGCTGACGCCGTTCTCGGCGGTGTACTATCCCGTCTCGGTGCTGCCGGCGGCCTTGCAGCCGGTGGCATGGGCGATCCCTTCGGCACATGTCTTCGAGGGGCTGCGCGCGTTGCTCGCGCACGGCACGGT
This sequence comes from uncultured Acetobacteraceae bacterium, assembly GCA_937874445.1. Lineage (GTDB taxonomy): Bacteria > Pseudomonadota > Alphaproteobacteria > Acetobacterales > Acetobacteraceae > Rhodovastum. The sequence goes on from CALNAL010000319.1 coordinate 1,504, forward strand.
GGCGTGGGGGGAGATGGCCTGGGCGGGCGGGCTCAACCTGGTCTGGCTGGCCGTGGCGGTGGCGGTGTTCGCGGTGCAGTTCCGCACCGCCCGCCGCCGGGGCGCCCTGCTGACGCTGGGGGAATAGGGATTGGGTGAATTGAGGGCAGAGAGTTGAGCGACAGACCGACCCGTTTCTGGCTGATCCGCCACGCGCTCGTCGAGGAGGCGGCGCGGCAGTACATCTATGGCATTCTCGACGTGCCGCTGAGCGAGCCCGACCTGCGGGCCGCCGCGCCGAGCTATCGGGCGCTGGCGGAACGCCTGCCGGGGGAGGCCAGCTGGCTGGTCAGCCCCTTGAGCCGCACCCGGTGCACCGCCGAGGCGATCTTCGCGGCGGGCTACAAGGCCACCACGCTGACGGTGGAGCCCGACCTGATCGAGCAGAACATGGGCCGCTGGCAGGGCGTGCCGCACAGCGAGTTCCTTTCGCATCCGCATCCGCCGTTCTGGCCGTTCTCGGCCAGCGAGGTGCCGCCGGAGGGGGAGAGCATGGACCAGGTGCGCGACCGCGTGGGCGAGGCGCTGGAGCGCCTGACCGACGCCTTCGCCGGCCAGAACGTGGTGGCGGTGAGCCATGGCGGGACGATCCGTGCCGCGGTGGCGCATGCCATGGGGGCGCCGGCGGCGGCGGCGCTGCATCTGTCGATCCAGAATCTCTCGCTGACCGTGCTGGAACGCCACGCCCTGGGCTGGCGGGTGGTGTGCGTCAACGACACGCTCGGGGTGTCGAGGGGGGCGTCGGAGCGCCGCGAGGCAGGCGACAGGGCGCGGTCGGCACGCTAGAAAGAGCCGCAGGCAGGCCCGCCTGGCGGAATGGTAGACGCAGCGGACTTAAAATCCGCGGCCATTGGCGTGGGGGTTCGAGTCCCCCGGCGGGCAGTCCTGCGGGGCTGGCGGAATCTCGTTGCTTGTGCGGTATGGATTTGCTATAGATATAGAATCCTGTGCCGAGCGGATTGGGGGATGCGCGATGAGCGTCATCTTGTGGTTCTTTTCCGTTATTCTGATCGTGATACCCTTCTGGGTGTCGATGAAGAAGGCCGGGATGAACCCGGCGCTTTCCCTGATATGCTTCATCCCGTTCATCGGAATTCTGGTGGTTCTTTTCGTGTTCGCCTTCGCGAAATGGCCGGCCGCGCGCGAGGAGGCGAGAAATGCTTAGTGTGTTAGCTTCCAATTTTTTGATTATTTCTTTTCTTGTGCTGCTGGTGTTGTTCGCTTGGCCCTCCATCCGCATCCTGCACCGGGCCGGCTACAGCGGCTGGTGGGTGCTCCTGGGGGTCGTGCCGCTGGTGAATCTGATCTGCTGCTACATTTTCGCCTTTGCCCGCTGGCCGAGCCTCGAAGGAGGGGCGCCGCGGGAGCGCTCGCTGCGCAGGGAATGGCCCTCGCCGGCAAACCGGCCACGGTGACGGCCGGGCAATCAACGCCGGACGGCCAATCCTCAGATCTGAAATAAATATTTGTATAAATAACGATATTCATTTGCCGATTTTCCAGAACTTGACATTCGTTATTTCTGTGCTGTAGCAACGCCACTTCGATGACCGGCGGGGATGGCGGCATGGACGCGGCGGCGGAAAACATCTTCGGGCGCCTGGCGCGCGGGTTGCCTGCGGTTTGGCGTCGGGTGGGGAGTGGCGCCCCCCCCGCGGAGATCGATGGCGCCGAGGTCGATGCGGCCGAGGAGCGGTTCCGCCGCTTCGCGCCGGCGCTGCGGGCCGCCTTTCCGCAGACGCCATGGGACGGGCGCATCCGCTCCGAGCTGCTCACCCTCGCCCCGCAGGAGGGCCTGCCGGAACTGCTCGTCAAGGCCGACCACGCGCTGCCCCTGACCGGCTCGATCAAGGCGCGCGGCGGGGTGCACGAGCTGCTGTGGCGGATCGAGGAGGTCGCGCGCGCCGCCGGCGTGCTCGACCCCGACGACTACGCCTCGCTGCTCGCCCCCGCGGCCCGCGCCGTGCTCGCCGGCGAGACCGTGATGGTCGCCAGCACCGGCAACCTCGGCTTCAGCATCGGCCTGGTGGCGCGCGCCTTCGGCCTGCAGGCCGAGGTGCACATGTCCCACGACGCCAAGGCCTGGAAGAAGGAGCGCCTGCGCCGGATCGGCGCGCGCGTGGTCGAATACCAGGCCGACTACACAGAGGCGGTGGCCGGCGCCCGCGCGGCGGCGGCGGGGCGGGCGCGCACCCATTTCGTCGACGACGAGAATTCCCGCCGGCTGTTCGTCGGCTATGCCACGGCGGCGCGCGCGCTGGTCGCACAGCGCGCCCCGCGCGGGCCGCTGCCCCCCCCCCCCGCCCCGCGCGGGGGGTTTCTGCCCTGCGGCGGCGGGGGGGCGCCGGGGGGCATCACCTTCGGGCTCAAGCGCCTGCTCGGGGCGGCGGTGGTCGCGGTGTTCGTCGAGCCGGTCGCCTCGGCCTGCGTGCTGGCCGCCCTGCTCGACCCGCGCGACCCGCCCCCCTCGGTCTACGACCACGGCCTCGACAACCGCACCATCGCCGACGGGCTGGCGGTGCCGCGCGCCTCGGCGCTGGTGCTGCGCGCCGTCGGTCCGGCGATCGACGCCGCCGTCGCGGTGCCCGACGACGCGATGCGCATCTGGGTGCGCCGCGCCTGGACCCGCCACGGCCTGCGCCTGGAGCCCTCGGCGGCGGCGGCCTTCGCGGCGGTGCCGCTGTTCCTGGCGGCCTCCCTGGGGGAGCCGGCCCTCGCCCGGGCCACGCATCTCGTGTGGACGACGGGGGGCTCGCTGGTGCCGCAGGAGGAATTCGCCGCCCTGCTCGACGGGCCGGCCTGACCCGGCCGCAAAAGGGGATGGCGCCGTCCGCCGGGGCTTGGGCCGCCGGCACGGACCCTAGAGCATTTTTCGGTCGCACCGGCTCACGGAAAACGCTCCAGCTCTTTGTTTTTTCGAGCAGATTCACGCGACTCGGCGATCCCGCCGGATCGCGATCTGCTCTAGCCGAAGAGGAACCAGCAGCGGAACACCAGCGTCTCCTGCCAGGTCTGGCGGTGCAGACCGGGCAGGAAGAGCGCGCGCAGGCGTTGCCACAGGCTGCCGTGCAGGGCCTGGTCGAGAGTCTGCAGCTCCCGCAGCGCGCCGGGGCTGACCAGTCCAGGCTGGGCGAGCAGGGCGGTCACGTGAGAGCGCAGCACGCCCATGAACACCGAGGGGCCCCGCCGCAGCGCCGCCACCGCGCGCCGTGGCATCGAGGCGGGAGCGCCCACCAGATTCTGGGCGTGTTGGCGGTAGAGCACCACCGGTTTGGGGTCCTGCAGCAGCCGCCCGCCGGCAGCCGTCACCACCAGATAGGCCCACCAGTCGTGGAGCGTGGCCGGGGAGGGGGTGCTGGCCGCCACCAGCCGCGCGGCGGCGGCGCTCAGCATCACCGTGCAGCCGGTGGCCACGTTCTGCGTCAGTGCGGCCGGAAAGACGGTGGCGCTGTGCGGGATGGAGGCGGAAAGGCCGATCTGGCGGAGGCGGGAATCCACCAGGATCTGGCGGGCGCAATAGAGCACGGGCTCCTCGCGCGGGACGGCCTGCAGGGCGGCCGCGCCGCGGGCGAGCTTCTGCGGCAGCCACACGTCGTCCTGGTCGGCGAAGGCCACCATCCCGGTCGGTTCCAGCCCGCCGGCGACGGTGCGCAGCAGGGTCAGGAAATTTTCGGTCGCGCCCAGACGCCCGCCGGGGGTTGTCACGCGCACGAAACGTCCCTGCCCGGCACGACGGCCGAAGTCCTGGAGAATGGCCACGGAGCCGTCCTCGGACCCGTCGTCGCGCCAGTAGAGCACCCAGTTGTCGTAGGTCTGGGCCAGCAGGCTGGTGAGCTGGTCGGGCAGCCAGGCCGCCCCGTTGTAAACGGCAAGCAGCACCGCGATGCGCGGTTCCTGGGCAGCAGGGGGAGAAGCGGACGTCGCCATGGCTTCGGTGAGATTAAGGGGAGGGCATTGGCGACGGATTTCTTTTTTGCCCGGCCAGCACTGTTTCAATCGTTTTTGAAAGGGTCGCCTGCCATTCAGGGAATGTAATCCCAAAAACATCGGCAAGACGGGAACAATCCAGGCGTGAATCGGGGGGACGCCGCACCGGGGTCGGCCAGTCGGCGGTGGCGATGGGCACGATGGCGGGGGGCGGCACGCCGAAGCGGGCGGCCTCGGCGAAGATGGCGGTGGCAAAGCCGTGCCAGCTGGTCGCGCCGTGGCCGGTGGCGTGGAAGATGCCGGCGTAGCGCGCCTGCCAGCCGCCGGCCCGGATCCGGCGGACGATGGCGAGGATGGCGGCGGCGAGGTCGGCGGCGGCGGTGGGGCAGCCGATCTGGTCGGCCACCACCCGCAGCGTGTCGGTCTTTTTCCGCGCGGCCAGCATGGTGAGCAGGAAGTTCCGGCCCGCCGGGGCATACACCCAGGCGGTGCGCAGGATGGCGCTCATCGGGCAGGCCGCCTGCACCGCCCGCTCGCCGGCCAGCTTGGAGGCGCCATAGACCCCGGTGGGGCAGGGCGGGTCGGTCTCGACGTAGGGCGCGCCCTTGTCGCCGTCGAACACGTAGTCGGTGGAGACATGGATCAGCGGCACCCCGGCCGCCCCGCACCAGGCAGCGACGGCCCCCGGGCCGGTGGCGTTGACCGCCCAGGCCAGGTCGCGCTCGCTCTCGGCGCGGTCCACGGCGGTGTAGGCGGCGGCGTTGATCACCAGCGCGGGGCGGACGCGCTCCAGCGCCCGGGCCACCGTCTCGGGGCGGGCGAGGTCGAGTTCGGGGCGTTCGACCGCCACCAGCGGCAGGGCGCCGGCCTGGGCCGCCAGCGCCGAGGAGAGCTGGCCGCCCTTGCCGATGACGAGAACCGGCCCCCCGGGCGTTCCTGGCGCGACGGCTTCAGACACGGCTTCAGACATGGAACCACGCCTCGCAGTCCTTCAGCCGCGGATGCGTGCGGTCGCGCTCGGAGAGCACGGCCGTGTCCGGCGCGACCGGCCAGGGCAGGGCGAGGTCGGGGTCGTCCCAGGCCACGGCGCGCTCGCTCTCGGGGGAATAGTCGGCGGTGACCTTGTAGATCACCTCGACGTCGGGGGTGAGGGTGCAGAAGCCGTGCAGGAAGCCGGGGGGAATCCAGATCTGGGCCCAGTTTTCCGCCGCGATCTCGGCGGCGGCCCAGCGGCCGCAGGTGGGCGAGCCGTGGCGGGTGTGCACCGCCCCCACCCCCACCGCCCCCTGCCCCCCCCCCCC
>CALNAL010000320.1 GCA_937874445.1 uncultured Acetobacteraceae bacterium
AAGGAACAAAGCTTTCCTGGTTCTCCTTTCTCGAAAGGAGAACACCTTCCTTGCTTTCCCTTGCGGCGGCCGCTCAGGGAGCGCCCAGCCGGGGAGCCCCGCGCTGAAGCGCCTCGCGGGCCTCCTGGAGGAACTGCAACGCCGAGGGCGAGAGCCGCCGCCGGGCCGACCAGAAGGCAAAGGCCGTGGCCGGGATCTCCGGCTCGAAGGGCTTGACCAGCAGGGCCGGGTTGTTGCCCGCCGAAAAGGGATCGACCACTGCCGCCCCGAGACCGGCAGCGGCGAGGATGCAGGCGGTCTCGCAGAAATAGGCCTCGATGCTGAAGGAGAAGGGCTGCTGCTGCCCGGCGAAGGCCCGGCGCACCGCCGCCCCCATGCGCGTGGCCGCATCCAGCGCCACGAAGCCGGTGCGCGCCAGATCGGCGGGAGTGACACGGGCCTGCCCGGCCAGCGGATGGTCGGGGCGGCAGACGCAGACCATCCGTCCCTGCAACAGCGGCTCCATCTCCAGCGCCGGATGGGGCGACAGGCCCAGGCCGAAGCCGAGGTCGGTGGTGCCGGATTCGACGGCGCGGATCACCTCGTCGAGTTCGCGCACGTGCAGCGAGCAGCGCAGGCGCGGGTGGCGCACGAGGAAGGCGCGCAGGGCCTGCGGCAGCATGCCGTGGCCGAGCGGCGGGGTGGAGAGCAGGTGCAGGCGGCTGATCTTGTCCTCGCGCAGGTCGGCGAGGCGGCGTTCCAGCGACTCGTGGATGGCGAACAGCGGCTCGGATTCCTCCTCGATGAGGCGGGCGGCCTCGGTGGGGAAGAGGCGGTTGTTGACCCGCTCGAACAGGCTCAGCCCGGATTGCACCTCCATCTGGTGCAGGGCGTTGGAGACCGCCGGCTGGGACATGCCCAGGGCGCGGGCGGCGGCCATGGTGGTTTCGTGGCGCAGGACGGCGCGGAGGATTTCGAGCTGGCGGAGGTTCAATTTCTAGGCACCCCATAATTCACGCGAATGGTATCCCGGCAAAAATCATAATCAAGAGCATTGATGTGCCTCGTGAAAAGGCGGCACTGTCAGGCCTTCCTCAGTCCCAGCCGGGAAAGTGCCGATGCCCCGAATCCTCCGTCTCGCCGCCGCCCAGATGGGCCCCACCCAGCGGGCCGACCGCCGCTCCGACGTGCTCGACCGCATGATCGCCCTGCTCGAGGAGGCCGCCGCATCGGGCGCCGGGCTGGTGGTGTTCCCCGAACTCGCCTTGACCACCTTCTTCCCCCGCTGGCTGATCGGTGCCAACGAAATCGAGAGCTGGTTCGAGGCCGCCATGCCCAATCCCTCGGTGGCGCCGCTGTTCGCGCGCGCCCGCGAACTCGGGGTGGGCTTCTACGTCGGCTATGCCGAGCGCACCGAGGACGGGCACCACTTCAACTCCGCCATCACCGTCGGGCCGGAGGGGAACATCCTCGCCAAATACCGCAAGGTCCATCTGCCCGGCTCCGTCGAGCCGCGCCCCGGCGAGAAATACCAGCAGCTCGAAAAGCGCTACTTCGAATACGGCGACCTCGGCTTCCAGGCCTTCCGCGGGCCGGCCGCCTGGGGCGCCCCGGTGATGGGCATGCTGATCTGCAACGACCGCCGCTGGCCCGAGGCCTGGCGCAGCTACGGCCTGCAAGGCCAGGAGCTGATGGTGCTCGGCTACAACTCCGCCGCCTACGACCCCAACGGCGGCACCAGCGAAAGCGCCGCGCTGCGGCTGTTCCACTCCAACCTGGCGGTGCAGGCCAACGCCTACATGAACGCCACCTGGGCGGTGGCCACCGCCAAGGCGGGGGTGGAGGACGGCGCCGGGCTGATCGGCGGCTCCTGCATCGTCAATCCCAACGGGCAGATCGTCGCGGCGGCCAGGACCGAGGGCGACGAGGTGGTGATCGCCGATGCCGATCTCGACGCCTGCAAGCAGGGCAAGGAGAAGATGTTCAACTTCGCCCAGCACCGCCGGCCGCAGCACTACCGGCGCATCGTCGATCAGGTCGGCGCCATTCTGCCGGACTGAAAAATCTGCCAAAGTTTCGAAAAACCAGGGGAACAGGCATGGACGGGTTCGATCTGATTCTGCGCGGCGGGCGGCTGGTGCTGCCGTGGGGGCTGGAGGAGGCCGATGTCGGCGTGCGCGCCGGCCGCATCGCCGCCATCGGCGCGCTGCGCACCGCCGGCGCCGCCCAGGAGATCGACTGCCGCGGGCTGACCGTGCTGCCCGGGGTGATCGACCCGCACGTGCATCTTCGCGACCCCGGCGACCCGGCGGTGGAGACCATCCCCGACGGCACCCGCGGCGCCGTGCTGGGCGGCGTGACCTGCCTGTTCGACATGCCCAACACCGCCGAGCCCATCACCACCTCCGAGCGCCTGGCCAAAAAGCGCGACCTGCTCAAGGGGCGGGCGTGGTGCAACGTCGGCCTCTACGTCGCCGCCTCCAAGGCCAACATCCCCACCCTCGGAGCGCTCGAGGCCGAGCCCGGCGTGTGCGCGATCAAGGTGTTCACCGCCGCCACCACCCCCGAGCTGCTGGTCGACGACGACGCCTCGCTGGAGGCGCTGATGCGCGCCGGGCGACGCACCGTGGCCTACCATTCCGAGGACCACGCCCGGCTCTCCGCCCGCAAGGCGCTCTATCATCCGGGCGACAACCCGCGCCACCACATGGACTGGCACGACGTGGAGTGCTGCCTGCTCGGCACCCAGCGGATCACCCGCCTCGCGCGCAAGACGGGGCGGCCGGCGCACATCCTGCACGTCTCCACCGCCGAGGAGCTGGACTGGCTCGCCGACTATCGCGACGTGGCCTCCGCGGAGGTGCTGGTCAACCACCTCACCCAGACCGGCCCCGAGATCTACGACCGGCTCGGCACCTATGCGGTGATGAGCCCGCCCATCCGCGAGCGCCGCCACTACGAGGCCGCCTGGGCCGCCGTGCGCGACGGCCGGGTGGACTGCATCGGCTCCGACCACGCGCCGCATTCGCGCGCCGCCAAGGAGCGCCCCTGGCCGCAGACCGCCTCGGGGCTCACCGGCACGCAGACCCTGCTGCCCATCATGCTCGACCACGTCTCGGCCGGGCGGCTCTCCTTCTCGCGGCTGGCCGACCTCACCAGCGCCGGCCCCGCGCGCATCTACGGCGTGCCGACCAAGGGGCGGCTGGCGGTGGGCTTCGACGCCGACTTCTCCATCGTGGACCCGGCCCACGAGCGCACCATCGAGGAGAAGTGGATCGCCTCGCCCTGCGGGTGGAGCCCCTTCGTCGGCACGCGCTGCAAGGGCTGGCCGCGCGCCACCGTGGTGGGCGGGCATGTCGTGATGCGCGAGGACGAGGTGCTCGGCACCCCGATCGGCGGGGGAGTGCGGTTCCGGTGAGCGAGAAGCGGGTCCTCGTCGTCAATCCCAATCGCGACGAGGCCTGCACCGCCGCGATCGCCGCCACCGTCGCCCCCCTCGCCCGCCCCGGGCTGCTGCGCTTCGACGTCACCGCGCTCGCCGACGGGCCGGATGCCGTGACCTCCTGGCGCGACTGGCACGCCGTGGCCGGGCCGCTGGCGCGCGTGGTCGAAACCACGCCGGCCGACGCCTACCTCATCGCCTGCGTCTCCGACCCGGCGATCGACCTGCTGCGCAGCGTCACGGACAGGCCCGTGTTCGGGGCGCTGCGCAGCGGGATTGCCGCCGCGCTGGCCCGCGCCGACCGCTTCGGCATCCTCGCCTTCGTCGCCGCCTCGGTGGCCCGCCAGCGCCGGGTGTTGCAGGCCATGGGGGCGGAGGCACGCTGCGTCGGCGCGCTGCCGCTCGACCTGCCGATGGCCGCGCTGACCGCCCCCGAGGGGGCCCGCCCGCGCCTCGCCGAAGTGGGTCGCGCGCTCGCCGCCCAGGGGGCGGACTGCCTGATCCTCGGCTGCGCCGGCATGGCCGGGCACCGCGCCTGGCTGGAGGACGAAGTCGGCCTGCCCGTGGTCGAACCCTGCCAGGCCGCCGCCGCCCTCGCCGCCGCCGCCCTCGCCTGAGCGGACCGCCGGCTTCATCCGTTCCGGTCTTGCCCATTCCGGTCCTGCGACAAAAAAACCGCGCAGGGCCGAGGGTATCAGCCGATCTCCTCGCGCACCGCGGCGGCCAGCTGGTCCATGTGGAAGGGCTTCCTGAGGACGCGCCAGGGGACGCCCCGGGGCACGAAATAGCCGGAAATCATCAGCACCTTCAGCGCCGGACGCGCGGCCAGGAGACGCTCGGCGAGATCCAGCCCCGACAGGCGGGGCAACTGCGCATCGATGATCGCCAGGACCGGAGCATTCGCCCCCGTCGCCCGCCGGTCGGCCCCCCGGGAATTAAGGAGGAGCGCCAGGGCCGCCTCCCCGCTCGCCGCGGCAAGGACGGAGTAGCCAAGCTCCTCCAGCCCCTCCGCGATCAGTTCGCGCACCGCGGCATCGTCGTCCACGACCAGCACGCGCCGGCCGGAGCGAGCGAACAGGGCGAAGGTTCTGCCGAGGGCAGGATCAGGCATGCGGTTCTCGGATGTGTTCCGCAACGACGATGTATTCCGGCGCGCGGATCAGACACATTCTACGCTTCCCACCGGGCTGCGGCAGTACAATCCTAAGGGAGAATGCCTTGCCCTGTGGCAGTTTGCGTCTTTCCTGTCCGGGAAAAAGGGGGAACGAAGGCATCTTTATTTCCTGTCCGGGAAAAGCAAAGGTAAAAAAGGACTTCACCGGTCCGGTTCTGCGACCGTCCCGGGCGCGATGCCTCCACGAAGGAAGCCTTCGGTTCTTCTTTCTCGAAAAAAGAACATCTTCCCCGCTTTTTGTGACTGGCGGCGAAACGGCCGCCGGATCGGGGTTGCCCCGGTCGCGGCCTCCACGCTATCCCCTCCCGACGCAGGCTCCGCCAGGCGGCGGAGCCATCCAGCGAAGGAGGCGAGACCATGACCCGTTTCGTGGTGCCGGACATGGAGTGCCAGGGCTGCGTGAAGGCCGTCACCGGCGCGGTGCAGGGCGTCGATCCGGCCGCCAAGGTGGCCGTCAACCTCGATACCAAGGTGGTCGAGGTGGAGTCCCAGGCGGCGGTGGCGGCGCTGAGCGCGGCCATCACCGAGGCCGGATTCACCGTCGAATCAGCCGCCTGAGCGCCGCCGGATGGACACGGTCGAGGCTATTCTGGTGGCGCTGCTGCAAGGCGCCACCGAACTCTTCCCGGTCAGCAGCCTCGGCCACGCCGTGGTGCTGCCGGCGGTGCTGCACTGGAGTCTCGACCAGCGCTCCCCCGCCTTCCTGCCCTTCGTGGTGATGCTGCATGCCGGCACCGCCACCGCCCTGCTCGCCTATTTCTGGCGTGACTGGTGGGGCCTGGCGCGCGGGGTGCTCGGCATCGGCGACAACCAGAGCGTCAACGATGCCCGGCTCGCCTTCGTGATGGTGGTCATCGCCACCATTCCCGCGGTGGTGCTCGGCTTCCTGCTTGAGAAATTCGTGCGCAACCTGTTCGGCGCGCCGGTGGTGGCGGCGGCGTTCCTCGCCGTCAACGGCCTGCTGCTGCTGTTCGGCGAGCGGCTGCGCACCCGCGTGGGCAGCAGCGGCAAGCCGATGGAAATGCTCACCGCCCGCGACGCCTTCGTCATCGGCTGCTTCCAGTGCCTCGCCTTCATCCCCGGCCTGTCGCGCTCGGGGGCGACCATGGTGGGCGGGCTGCTGCGCGGCATCACCCACGAGGGCAGCGCGCATTTCTCCTTCCTCATCGCCACCCCGGTGATCGTCGGCGCCACCGTGCTGGAGGTGCCCAAGCTGCTGCACGCCTCGGTGCCGGCGGGCACCTTCCAGCTCTCGCTGGTGGCGGCGGTGGTGGCGGGGGTCACGGCGTGGCTGTCGACGTGGTTCCTCATGCACTACTTCCGCCGCAACGAGGACTGGGCGCTCAACCCCTTCGGCTACTACTGCCTCGCCGCCGGGGTGCTCTCCTGCGGCTGGCTCGTCGCGTTCTGATCCGCCGCCGGGAAGGAAGAAAGGAAGTCTTCTTTTTCCTGAAGGAAAAAGAAGCAAAAAGGACTTTGTTCATTTGGCTCCGCGCATGACACAAGCGCGGAGCCTTAACGAATAAAGCTTTCCTGGTTCTCCTTTCCCGAAAGGAGAACACCTTTCTTGCCTTGCTATTCGCCCCCCCCGCCCGGCGAGACCTGGCCCAGCGCGCGGCGGATGCGTGCGAGCTGGTCCGGCGGCAGCGGATGTTCCACCGCGGCCACGACCGCGTCGAGGTGGGCGGTCTCGGCCGTGCCGAACACGCAGCCGGCCACGCCGGGGTTGGCCAGCACAGTGCCTATCGCCTGTTCCAGCGTGAGCGCGACGCCCTCCCGGCGCAGCGCCCGCCTCACGGCGCGTGCGCGGATGGCGAGGGCGCGGCTGGCCGGCTTGAGCAGGGTGCGGGCGAGATACCACCAGTCCCCCGCCCGCCACGGGCGCGGCAGGGAGCGGCGCAGCAGATGGCCCTGGGCCAGCGCGGTGCCGGCCAACACCCCCACGCCCGCCGCCGCCAGCCGCGCGATCATCGGCTCGCGGTCGGTCTGGGCGAGGTTGTAGTCGATCAGCGCCACCTCCACCGGCACCCCGGACTGGGCGATGAACGCCATCACGCCGAGGTCGTGGGTGTTGACGCCAATGGCACGGATGGAGCCGGCGCGGCGGAGATCGACCAGCCGGCCCAGCAGCGCGTCGGAGAGATCCTCGCGGCGGGGGCCGTGGATGAAGAAGATGTCGAGATAGTCGCAGCCGAGGTTGCCGAGGGAGGCCTCCAGCGTGCGCTCGATGGAATCGGGCGAGAAATCCGTGGCCGCCGCGCGCGATCCCGTCCACAGCCCGGCGCGGGCCAGGGTGGTGCCGGCCTTGGAGGAGATCACGAAATCGCCGCGCGGCCGCTCGGCGAACACCTCGCGCAGCGCCCGTCCCAGCCGGGGCTCGGCCTGGAAGGCGCAGTAGTTGTGCCCGGTGTCGAAGAAATTGATCCCGCGCGCCACCGCCGCGTGGATCAGCGCGCGCGCCTTCTCCTCGGGGAAGAACCCCTGCCCCCACACGCCGGAACAACCGAAGCCGACCGCGGAGATCTCCACCCCGGTGCGACCGATCCGCTGACGCCTCATGCCGCGGAGTCGGCGGCGACCGGCACGAAGCGCCCCGTCGCATCGCGGATGGCCAGGGTGCCGGTGGCGATGTCGAAATGCGCGCCGAGCAGGCGCAAACGCCCCGCCGCCACCCGTTCGGCCACCCAGGGGAAGGTCATCAGGTTGTCCAGCGAGACCTCGACGGTGGCGTGCTCGCAGGCGAGCTGGCGCTCCGGTACGTCGCAGGTCAGCGCCCGGGCCCGCGCCGCGGCGGCCAGGCGCATCCACGTCGGCAGGAACCCGCTGCCGCCGGGCAGCGCCTCGGGGCCGGCGAGCAGCGCCTGGACTCCGCCGCACCCACCGTGGCCGAGCACGACGATGCGGTCCACCCCGAGCCCCAGCACGGCGAATTCCACCGCCGCCGAGGTGCCGTGCACGGCGGCGTCAGGCCGGCAGGGGGGCACCAGGGCGGCTACGTTGCGCACCACGAACAGCTCGCCCGGCGCGGCATCGAAGATCATGGTGGGCGAGACGCGGCTGTCGGCGCAGGCGATCACCAGCGTGCGCGGGTGCTGGCCCCGCGCGGCCAGTTCCTCCAGACGCTCCCGCCGCGCCGGCCAGATGCGGGCGCGGAACCGGCGATAGCCGGGCAGCAGGTCGTCCATGGGGCTATTCTCCGATCAGATGCAGCACCACCTCGCGGCGGTGCGGATGGCGGCGGTGTTCCCAGAGATAGAGGCCCTGCCAGGTGCCCAGCACCGGCGCCCCCTGCACCACCGGCAGCGACAGCGAGGCCTGGGTCAGGGCGGTGCGGATGTGGGCGGGCATGTCGTCGGCCCCCTCGTCGGCGTGGGCGTAGCGGCCGTCCTCGGGGACGAGGCGGTCCAGGAAGGCCTCGAGGTCGGCGCGCACCGAGGGATCGACGTTTTCCTGCACGAGGAGCGAAGCCGAGCTGTGACGGCACCACAGGGTGAGCAGCCCGGTGTGCATCCCCGCGGCGGAGGCGAAGCGCAGCACCGGCGCGGTGATCTCCACCAGTCCCTGGCCGTGCGTCGCCACCACCAGGGTCTCGACGGTCTGGCGCAGGCCCGGCGGGGAGGGCGAGAACAGGGGGGGGCCGGCCATCAGCCGCGGGCCCCCCGCGTCAGCCCCGCGGCGATGACCTGGCGCAGCGGCAGCATGGCCTCCGCCGCCGCCAGCCCCGCCGAACGCAGCA
>CALNAL010000321.1 GCA_937874445.1 uncultured Acetobacteraceae bacterium
CTACACCTAAGCCTTCGTCGGCAGCGTCAGATGTGTATAAGAGACAGGGGTTACGGAAAGAGACAAATCGGAGGGCATGACCGGCATTGACCCGGAATCGGAGGATGTGTAATTATTTTCATAGCACAGAATAATTTTCCGTTCAACAGAAAAATACCTGTGGACGGATGACCCAGGAAATCTGCTTCCCCTGGAAGCGTGCGCGAGGAAACATGCCAATGACCCAATCCCTTCCCCCCATCGACGTCCTGGTCAGCGAAGTCGGACCGCGCGACGGACTGCAGAGCGTCAAGCAGACCATGCCCACCGCGGCCAAGCTCCGCTGGATCGGCGCGCTGGCCGCCGCCGGGCTGCGCGAGATCGAAGTCGGCTCCTTCGTCTCGCCCAAGCGCCTGCCGCAGATGGCCGACGCCGCCGAGGTGGTCGCCGCCGCCATCAAGATCCCCGGGCTCTCCGTGCTGGCGCTGGTGCCCAACCTCAAGGGGGCCCAGCGCGCGCTGGAGGCCGGATGCCCGCGCGTGACCCTGCCCGTCTCGGCCTCCGAGACGCACAGCATCAAGAACATCGGCATGACCACCGAGGCCGCCATCGCCCAGGTCGGCGAGGTGTGCAAGCTGCGCGCCACCCTCGACCACCCCTTCGGCGTCGAGGTCGGCATCTCCACCGCCTTCGGCTGCACCATGGAGGGGCCGGTCCCCGAGGACCGGGTGATCGCGCTCGCCGTGGAGCTGGCCAAGGCCGGGGCCGATTCGGTGGGGCTCTCCGATACCACCGGCTACGGCAACCCCGCCCAGGTGAAGCGCCTGTTCACCCGCCTGCATGCCGAACTCGGCGAGAAGGCCGGGGGAGGGCATTTCCACAACACCCGCGGCCAGGGACTGGCCAACGTGGTGGCCGCGCTGGAGGTGGGGGTGACGACCTTCGACTCCTCGCAGGCCGGACTCGGCGGCTGCCCCTACGCGCCCGGCGCCTCGGGCAACATCGTCACCGAGGACCTGGTGTTCCTGCTCGAATCCATGGGGCTGCGCACCGGCGTCTCCATCGACAAGCTGTTAGAGGCCCGCAAGGTGCTCGCCGAGGGGCTGCCCGGCGAGGCGCTCTACGGGCAGGTGGCCGACGCCGGCCTGCCAAAAGGCTTCAAGCCCGCGGGAGCCGCAGCATGAGCAAGCTGCCGCTCGAAGGGGTCAAGGTCGTCGAATTCTCCCACATGGTGATGGGGCCGAGCTGCGGCGTGGTGCTCGCCGACATGGGCGCCGACGTCATCAAGGTCGAGCCCACCGGGGAGGGCGACAACACCCGCAAGCTCACCGGCTCCGGGGTCGGCTTCTTCGCCACCTTCAACCGCAACAAGCGCAGCCTCGCGGTGAACCTCAAGTCGCCCGAGGGCATCGCCCTGGTGCGCAAGCTGATCGCCCAGGCCGACGTGCTGACCGAGAACTTCCGTCCCGGCGCGCTCGACAAGATGGGCCTCGGCTACGCCGCGCTGAAGGCGGAGAACCCCCGGCTGATCTACTGCTCGATGAAGGGCTTCCTCGCCGGCCCCTACGCCAAGCGCACCGCGCTCGACGAGGTGGTGCAGATGATGGGCGGCCTCGCCTACATGACCGGCCCGCCCGGCCGGCCGCTGCGCGCGGGCGCCTCCGTCAACGACATCATGGGGGGGATGTTCGCCGCCATCGGCATCCTCGGCGCGCTGATCCAGCGCGGGACGACCGGCGAGGGGCAGTACGTGTGCTCCTCGCTGTTCGAGAACACCGCCTTCCTGGTGGCGACCCACCTCGCGCAATACGTCATCACCGGCAAGGCCCCCTCGCCGATGCCGGCGCGGCTCTCCGCCTGGGGGGTCTACGACGTGTTCCAGACCGCCGACGAGCCGGTGTTCCTCGGCGTGGTCAGCGACACCCAGTGGAAGCTGTTCTGCGAGGCCTTCGACCTCAAGGACTTCGCCGCCGACCCCGAGCTTGCCACCAACCGCCAGCGCGTGGCCTCGCGCGAGCACATGATGCCCGTGCTGCGCGAGATGCTCGCCAAGCGCACCCGCGCCGAGATCATGGCCGTGTGCGAAAAGGCCGGACTGCCCTTCGCGCCGATCACCCGCCCGCAGGACCTGCTGGAAGACCCGCAGCTCGCCACCCCCGGCGCCATGGTGCCCGTCACCCTGCCCGACGGACGCGAGATGCCCGTGCCCGCCCTGCCGCTGGAGATGGACGGCCACCGCCTCGGCCGACGCCTCGACCTGCCCCGCGTGGGCGAGCACTCGGCCGCCATCGCCGCCGCCCTCGGCTATACCCCCGAGGAGATCACGGCGCTGGTGGGCGAGGGCGTGCTGGGAGTCTCCCCCGCCCGCTAATCCCGTCGGTCCCCCGACATTTTCGTTCAGCCCGTGGTGAAAAAGGCCCAAGCCATGACATCCGCGACTGTCGACACGAAATCCGCACCTTCCGCGCCCCCTCCCTCCGGATGGGAACGCTTCCGCATGACCTGGGGCGTGCCGCTGGCCGTGCTGGTCAGCGTGCTGGTGTGGTTCGCCCCGCAACCCGCCAGCCTTTCGCTCGCCGGCCATCACGCCCTCTCGCTGTTCGCCGGCGTGTTCGTGCTCTACCTCACCGAGGCCATCCCGCTCGCCATCACCTCGCTGATGGTGGTGCCGGCCGCCGTGCTGATGAAGGTGGTGCCGGTGAAGGAGGCGCTGACCGGATTCTCCTCCACCTCGGTGTGGCTGATCGTCGGCGCCTTCATCCTCGCCTCGGCCATGGTGAAGACCCGGCTCGCCGAGCGCATCACCTGGCACATCCTGCGCACCATCGGCTTCACCCCGACGCGGGTGACGCTGGGGATCACCATGGCCAACATCGTGCTGGCCTTCCTGATCCCCTCCTCCACCGCGCGCACCGCGGTGCTGCTGCCGGTGTGCCTGGGCATCGCCAGCGTGATGTGCGGCGAGGGGCGCACCAAATTCGCCATCAACCTGCTGCTGACGCTGGCCTTCACCAACGCCACCATCGGCGCCGGCATCCTCACCGCCACCGTGCCCAACCCCGTCACGGTGGACTTCCTCGCCAAGGCCGGCACCCACATCACCTATACCGACTGGTTGCTCTACGGCTTCCCGCCCGCGCTGATCATGACGTTCGTGACCTGGTTCGTGATCCAGCGCATCTTCCCGCCCGAGGCGGCGCGCGAGGGACTCGGCGAAAGCGTCGCCCACGAGCGGCTGGCCGAGATGGGCCCCACCACCAACGCGGAATGGCGGGCCTTCGCGGTGTTCATCCTGGTGCTGCTCGGGTGGGTGAGCGGCGCGTGGACGAAATTCGATTCCACCGTCGTCTGCCTGGTCGGCGTGGGGCTGCTCTGCCTGCCCAAGTTCGGCGTGCTCGACTGGCCCTACATCAACCGCCACACCTCCTGGCAGGTGGTGATGGTGGCCGGCGGCGGCATCACGCTGGGCGACATCCTGATGAAGACCGGCGCCGCCAAGTGGCTCGCCGTGACGATCTTCCACGGGCTCGGGCTGCAGGCGCTCGGCGTGCTCGCCCTGCTGCTCGCGCTGATGGTGGTGATCCAGTACCTCCACGTGGTGTTCGTCGGCACCACCGCGATGGCCACCGCCTTCCTGCCCATCGTGCTGGCCCTGGCCCAGACGGCCAAGATCGACCCGCTGGTGCTGGTGCTGCCCGCCGGCATGATCATCGGCGGCTACCCGGTGCTGATGTTCTACAACACCCTGCCGAACATCATCATCTACGGCACCGGCAAGCTGAAGGTGGGCGACTTCCCCAAGGTGGGCGTGCTCATCAGCTTCATCGCCTGCGTGGTGTACGCTCTCTGCGCCGTGACCTATTGGCGCTGGCTCGGCCTCTACTCCTGACCGCATAAACTGCCGAGCCCCCCGGAATGGCGCCCTGCCGTTCCGGGGGATTTTTTTGCGCGCGGCCGGCTGCCGGGGAGAGTGCCGAAATCATTTTTCAACAATCCGCCCCGGCCTGAAATCGAAAATCATCGGCATTTGTTATGTTTCGTTTATCTTTTTTGCTTCTCATGCCCCCGGTGAGCGACGCACTCTGGAGGCCTCGATGCTGGCTGGCTTTCGCAACCTCCCCATCCGCCTGAAAATCCTGATCGCGCTGCTTCTGCCACTCGCCGGCCTGTTCGGGCTGGCGGGCATGACGATCGCCGACCGGATGGCCGTCGTGACCGGGAACGGACGCCTGGGGCAGGTCGTCGCCCTGGCGGTCGATATCAGCGCCGTCATCGACGACCTTCAGCAGGAACGCGGCATCTCCGGCATCTTTCTCGCCAGCGGCGGCCGCCAGCAGGGCGACACGATGAAGGAACGTCGCCAGGCCTCCGACCGGTCCATCGCCCGGCTGCGCCAATCCTTTGCCGCCTTCCCCCGCGCGCTCCTCGGCGAGGGACCGGCCGGGCAGCTCGGACAGGGAGTCGCCGCGCTCACCGGCATCGGCGCCCTGCGCGGGCGGATCGACGCGCGGCAGATCGACAGCAGCACCTCCTTCGCCACCTATACGCCGCTCATCCAGGCCTTCCTGCAGACCATCACCACCCTCACCACGCTCACCCGCAATCACGAGATGGAAATGCGGCTGGTCTCCTACGCCAGCCTGCAGACCGGCAAGGAATTCGCCGGGCAGGAGCGCGCCCTGGGCGGCGCCGGCCTTGCCGGGGGGGCCTTTCCGCCCGCCCTGATGCAACAGTTCATCGGCCGCATCGCCTCCCAGCAGACCGCCTTCGCCGCGGCGCTGGCCTTCGCCCCGGAACGCGAGCGCGCCGCCCTCCAGGCCGCCCTCTCCGGCCCCGAATCCGCCGAGCTGGAGCGCCTGCGCCGGACCGTCCTCGCCAGCCCGACCAGCGACACCACCGGGAAGATCAGCGGAGGCGAATGGTTCGAGCAGGCCAGCCGGCGAATCCGGGCGATCCAGGCGGTGGGCAGCGCCATGACCTCCGGGCTGCTCGACTTCGCCGCCGGACTGCGCGCCGCCGCGCAACGCGACCTCATCGGCCTTGCCAGTGCCCTGGCCGCGCTGCTGCTCCTCTCCGGCGGCCTCGCGCTCGGCGTGGCGCGCGGCATCTACGCGCCGCTCACCGCATTGACCCAGGCCATCCACCGGCTGGCCTCCGGAGATACCACCGGGGAGGTCTGCGGCACGCAACGCCAGGACGAAATCGGCGCCATGGCGCGCGCGGTCGAGATCTTCAAGGCCAACAAGCTGGAGGCCGACCGGCTGGAGGAGGAGGAACGCCGCCAGCGGACCCTCCGCGAACAGCGCGGCCACGCCCTGGAACAGGGAAGCCTGCGCTTCAGGAGCAGCGTCAACGAGGTGCTTCAGACGGTGGCGGAGGCCTCCCGCGAGATGCAGGATTCCGCCGCGGCCATGTCCACCAACGCCGAGGAGACGCAGCGCCAGTCGGCGGCCGTCGCGGAGGCGGCCCACCAGGCCGCGGGCAACGTCAGCACGGTCGCCGCCGCCGCCGAGCAGCTCTCCGCCGCCATCCAGGAAATCAGCCGCCAGATCAGCCAGTCCAACAGCATCACCGACGCCGCCGTCGAGGAAACGCAGCGGACCGACGACATCGTTCGCGGCCTGATCGAGGCCACCCGGCGCATCGACGAGATCGTCGGGCTGATCAACGACATCGCCTCCCAGACCAACCTGCTGGCCCTGAACGCCACCATCGAGGCGGCCCGGGCCGGCGAGGCCGGGCGCGGCTTCGCGGTGGTGGCCGGAGAGGTCAAGACCCTGGCCGGCCAGACCGCCAAGGCGACCGAGGAGATTGTCCGCTACATCAAGGACGTGCAGACGCGCACCGCCGATGCCGCCACGGCCATCGGCTCCATCAGCCAGACCATCGGCCAGCTGAACGCCACGACCACCGCCATCGCCTCGGCCACCGAACAGCAGCGGGCCGCCACTCAGGAAATCGCCCGCAACGTCCATACCGCCGCCGAGGGCACCCACCAGGTGACCGACCATATCGCCACCGTCAACGCCTCGGCCCAGTCGACCGGCAAGGTCGCCGGGGTGGTGCTGTCGGCAACCCAGCGCCTGACCACCGAAACGGGCCACCTGCGCACCGCCGTGCAGGGCTTCCTCGCCGATATCAAGGCGGCGTGACGCGCGGAGGGCGGCGAATAAAGGAAGGAAGGTCTTCTTTTTCCTGAAGGAAAAAGAAGCAAAAAGGACTTTGTTCGTTTGGCTCCGCGCATGACACAGGCGCGGAGCTTAAGGAATAAAGCTTTCCTGGTTCTCCTTTCCCGAAAGGAGAACACCTTCCTTCCTTGCTTGCCTACACACCCCCGTCCAACCCGAGGCGGTCGCGCACCAGGGCCTCGGCCCAGGCGGCGATGGGCTCCAGCAGGCGGTCGTCGAAGTCGAAGGCGGCGTTGTGCAGCGGAGGGCTTTCCGTGCCGTTGCCGAAGAAGACGAAGCAGCCGGGAACCCGCTCCAGCAGCCGCGCGAAATCCTCCGAGGTCATCATCCGCGGGCAGCTCTCGGTGACGGTGCCGAGAGCCGCGCGGGCCGCACGGCGGGCTGCCGCGGTGGGCGCGGCGGCGTTGACGGTGGGGACGAAGGAGCGGGTGTAGACCACCTCGGCGGCGGCGCCATGGGCGGCGGCGACGGAGAGGGCGATGCGGCGCATCTCCGCCTCGATCGCCGCCGAGACCTCGGGGCGGAAGCTGCGGCAGTCCCCGGAGAGGCGCGCCCAGTCGGGGATGACGTTGCGCAGGCCGTTGGTGGTGACCTCCGTGACCGAGACCACCGCCGGCTCGGAGGGGTCGAGGCGGCGGGCGACGATCTGCTGCAGCTCCAGCACCACCGCGGCGGCGGCGACGATGGGGTCGATCACCATGTGCGGACGGGCAGCGTGGCCGCCGCGGCCGGTGATCGTGACCTCGAAATTGTCCTCGGCCGCCATCACCGGGCCCTCGGGAGCGACGCAGGTGCCGCGTTCCAGGCCGGGCATGTTGTGGAAGCCATAGGCCTCGGAGAAGGGGAAGCGCTCCAGCAGGCCGTCATCGAGCATGGCCTGCATGCCCTGGCCGTGCTCCTCGGCGGGCTGGAAGAGAAAATGCACCGTGCCGGAAAAATCCGGCCGGGCGGCGAGGCGGCGGGCGGCGGCGAGCAGGGCGGCGGTGTGGCCGTCATGGCCGCAGGCGTGCATCCGGCCGGGAACGGTGGAACGCCAGGGGCGATCGGGAGCCGCCTCGGTCTGGCACAGCGCGTCCATGTCGGCGCGCAGGGCGATGGCGCGGCCCTCCCCCCGCGCCTGACCTCGGAGAGTGCCGACCACGCCGGTGCCGCCGACGCCGCGCGCCACCTCCAGGCCGAAGCCCTCCAGCCGCTCGGCCACGAAGGCGGCGGTGGCGTGCTCGGCGAAGCCGGCCTCGGGGTGGGCATGCAGGTGGCGGCGCCAAAGGGTGGCCTCATCCATGGGCGGATTCCTCACACGATGCCGGGGGGACGCAGATGGCAGTCCGCAGCCGAGGCGGCCGTCTCGATCTGCAGGGTGGCATGGCCGATGCGGAAGCGCTCGGCGAGACCGGCCTCGGCGGCGCGGATGAGGCCCTGGTCGTCCACGCCGGGCCCGCGCACGAGATGGGCGGTGAGCGCCACCTCGGTGGTGGAAAGCGCCCAGATGTGCAGGTCGTGCACCTCCGCCACGCCGGGCAGGGCGGCCAGCCAGGCGCGCACCGCGGCGGGGGCGATGCGCGCGGGCACCGCATCCAGGGCGAGATTCATCGCCTCGCGCAGGAGGTTCCACGAGGAGAGGCCGATCAGGGCGGCGATGGCCAGCCCCACCGCCGGGTCGAGCCAGCTCCAGCCGGTGGCGCCGATGACCAGCGCCGCCACCACCACCCCCGCCGACACCGCCGTGTCGCCGGCCATGTGCAGGAAGGTGGCGCGGACGTTGAGGTCCTGGCCGCCGCCCACGAACAGCCAGGCGGTGAAGCCGTTGATGACGATGCCCGCCCCCGCCGCCCAGACCACCAGGGTGGAGGCGACCTCGCCCGGAGCCGACAGGCGCTGCAACGATTCCAGCGCGATGGCGCCGACGCCGACCAGCAGCACCACCGCGTTGATCAGCGCCGCCAGGATGGTGCCCCGCCCCCAGCCATAGGTGCGCTGCGCCGTGGGGGCGCGCCGGCCGAGCAGGAAGGCCCCCCAGGCCAGCAGCAGGCCCAGCACGTCGCCCGCGTTGTGCACCGCATCGGCCAGCAGGGCGGTGGACCCGGCGATCAGGCCACAGGCGATCTGCGCCACGACCAGGGCGATGTTGAGCGCGGCCCCCGTCGCGAAGGCCCGGCCGAAGGTTCGCGGCGCATGGACGTGGCCATGTCCGTGTCCGTGGTCGTGGTCATGATCGGGGTCATGATCGTGCGGCATGGGGAAAGCCTAGCGCCGCCGCCGCTCCGCCGCCAGCAGCAGCCCGCCCGCGCCGAGAATCAGCGCCGCCCCGATCCACACCGGCGGCACCGGAATGTCGCCCCACACCGCGTAGCCCAGCACGAAGGCCCAGATCAGCGAGGAATATTCCAGCGTGCCCATCACCGAGGCCGGCACCCGGCGCGCCGCCTCGAACAGCGCGAACTGGCCGAGGCCGCCGATCACCCCGCTCGCCAGCATCAGCGCCAGATGCGTCAGGTTCGGCGTCTGCCAGGTGGCGAGCGAGCCCAGGCCGGTGGCCACCAGGAAAAAGCCGTTCTGGAAGAGGATCTGCACCATCGAGGCCTCGCGGCGGGCGATGCGGCGCATCAGGATCACCGCGTAGGCCCACATCGCCGCCGCCGCCAGCACCATCAGCACCGGCAGCGAAATGCGCAGCCCCACCGGGTTGCATGCCACCAGAACCCCCACGAAGCCCACTCCCGCCGCCACCAGGCGCGCCTTGGTCACCCGCTCGCCCAGCAGGGGGCCGGCCATCACCGTCGTCATCACCGGGGCGGAGAAGTAGAGGGTCAGCATCTGCGCCAGGGGCAGGGACCGCGCGGCCACGAAATAGAGCAGCCAGGCCACGAGCAGCAGGATGCTGCGCCCCACCAGCGGCCAGCGCAGCGGCGTGGTCAGCGCCCGCAGCGCCACCCGCCGCCCCCCCACCACTGCGGCGATGAGGAAGATCACCACGCTGCGGGCGAACACCACCTCCCACACCTGTCTCTTATACACATCTCCGAGCCCACGAGACATGCGCAGATCTCGTAT